>JAQWBY010000101.1 GCA_028706165.1 Lentisphaeria bacterium
TTGCCGCTGCGCGGCAAGTCGCGACGCCGGTGGGGAGATTTTTTGTCTCACGCGAAGGCGCGAAGGCGCGAAGAATGCACGGTCGGGGCTGTGGGGAGAGTGAGGTGGGGTAGTTTTGTGGGGGAGGGGAAGGGCCATTGGCCCTTCCCCTCCCCCACGCCCCCTCTCTATCCCATCTCTGGCGGCGTGTCTTGGGGCGCCGCTGTCGCGTCGCCGCCAAGACACGTCGCCGGGTGGGGAGATTTTTTATCCACAGATTCCGCAGATTAGCGCAGATTTGGGCGCCGCTGTCGCGTCGCCGCCAAGACACGTCGCCGGGTGGGGAGATTTTTTGTCTCACGCGAAGGCGCGAAGGCGCGAAGAAGACACGGTCGGGGCTGCGCCCCGAACTTGGAAGGCAGTTTTTTTGCTGATCGGTCCGCGAAAAAGACAGCTGATCAGTCCGATCGGTCTGATCGGTCTGATCGGTCCGCGAAAAAGACAGCTGATCGGACTGATCAGAAGAAGAAATGCTTGGGGTTATTTGGTGACGAGGGCGTATTTTTCGCGGCTGAGGGCGGCATTGACGTAGCGGGTTTTGTTGCGGGTGCCGGAGCCGAAGTCGATGGCGTGTTTAGGGCAGCGGTGGACGCAGGCGAGGCAGAGTGAGCATTGAGGCTTGACCCACGTTGGGTGTTTTTCCTGGAGGGCGATGGCCTTGTCGGGGCAGAAGTTGACACAGAGACCGCAGCCATTGCAGGAATCGGCGACGCGGAATTTTTTGGTATAGCGGGTTTTATCGTATCGCGGGTAGATGCATTTAGTGAGCAGTGCGGGCAGGGGGCCTTTGCAGCGGTTGTGGTCGCCGTTGGCATGATGGAGGATTTTTTGTTGGATGACAATGAGGCTGGCGGCGGCGCGGCTGAGGATTTGCTGTTGTTTTTCGATATTGGGGACGGTAAAGAGCGGGATGTAATTATCGGGCATTTTTACCGCGAATTTTGCGTTGAGGGGTATTCCTTTGGCGGCGAGGGCGTGTTTGAAAAGTCGTCCGGCCAGGCCGGTGGCGCCGCCGCAGGTGAGCACGAGGTAGATGTACGGGTTATGCGGCAGGAGGAGTTCGATGCGGTGGATGAATTTAGCGACGATGTAGGGGATACCGAAGAAATAGACGGGGAAGACGAAGCCGATGTTTTGTTCGTGCTTGGCGTCGAAAGTGTAATGGGAGTCGTGGTAGGACTTGGAGATGGAGACGATTGTTTCGTTTTCCGAACGGAGTTTTTCGACAGCGAAGAAGGAATTGCCGGTGGCGGTGAAGTAGAATATCACATTGACCTCCTTGTGCTGTTGGGGGGGCGAAGTGGGCTATGGTGGAGTGGACATATAGTGATCTTCGGTTATTTCGCTGGTGGTGGAAAAATGTTGGGCGCCGTTCGGGACTGGGGTAACGCCGTTGTTGACACTAGGGACTGTAATACGTCTTGCGGGAAAATGCGAGAAGGAGCCGCGGCTTCGCCTATCCGTAGATTTCTTTTTATATCCGCAGATAGGGGGCTGTTCGCTAATTACGTTTACAAGTATACCCAGGCATGCTGAGAGCGTGCAACATCGCAAACAAAAAAAGATGAGGTTCCTCGGCCTCTTTGGTCCCAGTCAGCTTCGCCGACTGGGACCAAAGAGGCCGAGGAACATGAGCGCAACAGGCACTGTACCCAGGGCGTCGCTCCGCCTTCGGCGTCGCTTGCCCCGGACTACGATGACAGCGCCCATCCAGGGCGCTTGCCGCTTCGCGGCCGGGGAAATGTTGGCCGGCGACAAGGTATGACATGAAAGAGCGTTTGCACTGCAATGTGAAACGTAATTTATGACCGACTTCTTATCCGCAGATTACGCCGATGGGCGCCGATTTTTCTTTTAGATAAAGAGCGTGTTGTTGCTGTTTTTGGCCATATCGACGAAGCTGGCGACGCCGGCTACTTCATCGACGTCGATGAGTTCATCGCGGGTGATACCCATGACGCCCATGGCCATTTCGCAGGCGATGAATTTGACGCCGAGGTCTCGTGCTTGTTTGATCAATTCGGGCAGGGTGGTGACATTTTGTTGTGCCATGACCTGCTTCATCATGATGGTGCCCATGCCGCCCATGTTCATCTTGGAGAGGGTTAGTTTGTTGGCGCCTTTGGGGAGCATCCAGCCGAACATGGTGGACATGAAGGACTTCTTAACGGCCGGTGGCTGTTCTTTGCGTAGGACGCTGAGGCCCCAGAAGGTGAAGAAGATGCCGGTTTTGGCGCCGGCGGCGGCCATGCCGCAGGCGATGATGAGTGCGGCCATGGCCTTATCGAGGTCGTTGCTGAACAGAACGATAGCGGCAGAATGACCGGCGCTGGCGCCCAGCGGTGCCGCGGTGGTGCAGCTGGCGGTTGCGCTGCCAGCGCAGCTGGCTGGTGCCGCAGCGGTGTTGGCTGGTGTGGCGCCGGCTTTGCGGACGACGGCTTCGAGGTGCTGTGGGGTTTCGTTGAGTGAGACGAGCTCATTGCCGGTGGATTTGATCCAGCTCTGGAGGTCAGGGGTGAAGGACAGCGGCGCCAGCAGCGACACGCTGTCGCCGGGGTTGATCTCGTTTATTTTGGTTTTGAGTTTGACTACGGGGCCGGGGCAGGCCAAGGCGCGGACATCAAGAACGGCGACGGGTTCGGCGGCGGGCGCTGGCGCTGTCGGGGTGGCCGTGGCTGCTGCTTGGGGACTTGCCGGGGGGGCTGTTTTGGTTTTGCGTTCGGCAGGCAAGAACGGCTCTGGGTTGAAGTGTTTCCAGGTGAGGTAGGCGCCGGAGAGATTGCGGACGGTGAAGCCGTTTTGGCGCAAGATGCGTTCGGCGAGGTAGCCGCGGAGGCCGGACTGGCAGCTGGTGATGTAGGGCTTGCTTGGGTCGAGTTCGCCGAGGCGTTGGCGCAGGGAAGCGAGGGGGATATTGATGGAGTTGGGGATGGCGCCCAGCTCGTGTTCGGCGCTTTCGCGGACATCGATGATGGTTGTGTCGGCGGGCAGATCGTCGACGTGGACGAGCTGGCTGTCGCCATTAAGGACGTTTTCGGCGATCATGCCGGCGAAGTTCACGGGGTCTTTGGCGGAGTTGAAAGGCGGTGCGTAGGAGAGTTCGATGGCGGCCAGTTCGGGCGCGGTCATACCGTTCATCATGGCGGTGGCGATGACGTCGATGCGTTTATCAACGCCGTTGTTGCCGACGATTTGGGCGCCGAAGATTTTGCCGTTGGGAGCGAAGAGCAGCTTCATGTTCAGGGGGGTGGCGCCGGGGTAGTACGACGCGCTGGAGGACGGGTGGAGGTAGATTTTGTGGTAGTCGAGCTTGAGTTGTTTGAGGCGGCGTTCGGTGAGACCGACGCTGGCGGCAGCGAGTGAGCCAAGTTTGAGGATGGAGGCGCCGTAGCTGCCGAGGTAGCGGGTTGGGCGTCCGGCGATATTATCGGCGACGATGCGGGCTTGTTTATTGGCTGGTCCGGCGAGTGGTATGGCGGCTTTACCGTCGGTGATGGGGCACATGACTTCGACGGCGTCGCCGGCGGCGTAGATATCCGGGTCGGAAGTTTGCAGCTGGTCATTGACGACGATATGTCCGCGGGGGCCGAGCTCAAGGCCGGCGGCTTTGGCCAGTTCGGAGTTAGGCTTGACGCCGATACTCATGATGACGAGGTCAGCGGGGAGTTTTTCGTTGTTGTCGAGAACCACGGCAAGGCCGTCGCCGTGTTTTTCGAAGGCGGTGACTTTTTGGCCGAGTTTGAGGGTGATGCCATGGCGCGAGATTTCCTGGGCCAATGGTGTACTCATTTCCTTGTCGATGGTGGGTAGAACCTGGTCGAGGAGTTCGACGACGGTGACATCCATATCGCGTTCGAGGAGATTTTCGGCGGTTTCGAGGCCGATGAAGCCGGCGCCGACAACGACGGCATGCTTGGCGCCGGCTTTGATATGCAGATCAATCGCGTCCATGTCGGGGATTGACCAGAGTCGCATGACGCGAGGGTCATCAATGCCGGGGATGGGCGCCATGATGGGCGATGAGCCAGTGGCAATGACGAGCTTGTCGTAGGATTCGTTGTACTGTTCATTGACATTGTGGCGGATGGTGACCTTGTGGCTTTTGGGGTCAATGGCGATGACTTCGCTTTCGGTGCGGACAGTGACATTGAAGCGGGCGGCAAATTTGTCCTTGGTGCTCACGAGTAGCGACTCGCGTTCGGGGATGAAGCCGCCGAGGTGGTATGGCAGGCCGCAGTTTGCGTAGGAGATGAATTCGCCGCGTTCGATGAGGATAATTTCGGCCTTTTCGTCGAGGCGACGAAGGCGTGCTGCGGCACCGGCACCGGCGGCGACGCCGCCAACAATAATGACCTTCATGAGAATCTCTCCATTTAGGAATTATTACTTACTAGCCACTGGGATGTAGTTCAGACGGGTCAAGGCGATGACAAGTTCCCGGATGAAGTCGATGTTGTCCGCGGGGACGAGGAGGAATGCGGCCAGGTCGGTATCGTTTTTGCCGTTGAGTTTGAGGGTAATGGCGTTGGTTTGTGGGAGGTCAAGGAGATCGATATCGTGGAATGGGTATGAACCGGTGATGGGGAAATCCCATTTGAAGCGTGAGAGATCGCGGCCGAATTCGGCCTTGTAGAAATCGGGTCCGGGGTTGATGATGCGGGCGGTGCGGGCGTTTTTGATGTCCTTGCCGCCGTCGATGATGAGGAGATGCTGTCGCGAGTCGCCTTGGTATTGGCGTGGCGGGCGGTGGAGATTGAAGAGGGCGTATTTGCCGGCGGGGATTTCTGCGAAGGGGAAGATGCAGCGGCCGTCGGGGCCATTGAGATTGACGACGGGCATAGGCGCGTTGGCGGGTTGCTGGCAGGTGGCGCCGCCGGCGAGTTGCGCGTTGTCAGCACGAGACATGCGGGCGCCGGGGCAGGTGATGATCATGGCGTTTTTGTCGCCACGCTGGCCGTCGTGGAGAGTGATTTGGCCGATGCGCGGCGTGGCGTCAGTGCAGGCGACGGTGATGACGTTGTCGTGCCAGGTGGCACGGAGGCCATCGCTGGCGCTGACGCGGGCGTTGGGGCCGGCGCCGGTAACGGCGATTTGCGCGGGCTGTTCGGGTGTGACGATGAAGACCTGTTTTTCCATGCCACGAATGGCGCCGAAGGACCCGCCGCCGGCGAAGACGACGGGTGCGGCGTCCTGCCGGTACTGCATGGTGATTTGGGCGCGGGTGCCGGCGTCGGCTTTGAGGCGGAGATTGTTGGCGCCCTTTTGGAGGGCGCCGGGGAGGAAGCGCGGGTTCACCTGCGAGGTGGTTTTGGCAGCGAGGTGCTTGACGGCAGTGATGGGCGCGTTGAAGCGCACGATGTATTCATCGCGGGCGCGGACTTCGTAGTCGAGTCGCCATTGGTTGGGGGCGATGGGGGCGATGGTCAGCCAGGTGGTGCCGCGGTCGCGGGAGAGGGCGAGGGACAGGTCGCGGTCGCAGACGACGGCGAATTCGCCGCGGAGGATGGCGTAGGCTGATTTGACGGGGTAGGAGAAGCCATCGTCATTGCAGTCAGTGAAGGCGGGGTTGTCTGCTTGTGGACGGCCGTTGAAGCTGTGGGTGGCGAGGGCGACATGGGGTAGCGGGCGGTTATCGACGCGCCACACGGGCGTTTTGGGCTCGACGCCGGCGAGATCGCTGATATTGATCCAGTTGGGGTTGTCGGATTTGGAGCGGGAAAAGTTTGCCTGGACGTTGTTGTAGAGGCCGTTGTTGTGCCAGAAGATACGGAAGTTTTCGCCGGGGTTGAGGGTGTAGGCTTTGCGTTCGGGCATGACATTGATCCAGCTGCTGTCGACGCAGCCGCGGATGCCATGACGGGCGAAATGGCCGTTGCCGTTTGTGAGGGGGTATGGATCGCGCTCCATTTCGGCGAGGCTGGCAGGGGTGAGCATGTTGCGGTTGCTGAAGAACTGCTGGGCGGAGAGATCGTAGAGGTTCATCTGGTTGTTGTAGAAGACCTGTTCGAAAGAATGGCCGTAGCCGGCGGTCATGGCGGACGGACAGCGGGCGACGGTGGCAAAGAGGATGCAGGCCAGCGAATTCAGCGGGCCGCATTCAAAGGCGCAGTAGCTGTTGAGCATGGAGAGCGAGCGGTACTCGACGCTGCGGGCGCTGCCGTCGGCACTGATTTCGGCCTGATGGGACATGAAGTAGTCGGCGGCATTGAGCAGCATTTGGAAGAGCTTGACGCAGCGGGCGTGGTCGTCAGGGAGCGTGTCCAGGCGTAGCGAGTCGGCCAGGTCGCCGTAGGAGCGGGTGTCGATGTCGTCGGCGCCGAGGAGGATGGGGGCGACGAGCGGTTTGGCGTCAAGGGGGCAGGCGATGTCGATGAAGTCCATGTAGGCGGGCGCGTCAAGGGTAACGAGGGTGGATTCGCCGGGGGCGATGCTGAATTGGTGGGTTTTGGTGATGCGGGCGGCGTTGAAGTCGTCGGGCGTGGGCGGGTCTGGGTAGTTGCATTTATCGAAGACGACCTTTGGGTTGGCGTTATCGGCGACGGTTTCGGGTGTCCAGCGGATTTGGTATTCGGTGTCGGGGCTCTGGACCTTGAGGGTGGGGGTGACGGGTGCTTGTTCGGTCCAGGGGGTGCCGCTGATGAAGCGGTCACCGCTGCCGCGGGTGCCGTCGAAAGAGCGATTGAAGGCGAAGAAGGCGCAGGCGTGTTCGTCGGGGGCGAGTTGGTGATCGGGGGTGAAATCGCCTTGGTAGCGGATGGTGCTTGAGAGGCGGAGGGAGTCGCAGGCGCCGGTGAGGATGGCGGTGTCGCTTTTGTGGATGGCGCTGCGGGCGATGCCGCCGCTCATGCCGATGCAGAAGTAGTTGGGGATGACGCGGTCGGCGCGTTCGGCGATGGAGCGGTCCTTGTCGTTGGTTTTGAGGCTGGCGTCGCCGAGTTCCTTGCGGACATAGCGGTATTTGCCGTCCGGGTGCAGGGTCGGCACGGTGAATGGCGTTTCGGGGCTGTTGATGACGGTTTTGCCATTGAGGAAGACCTTGACGCCGTGGTCGGGCCCCCAGCAGAAAGCGAGGTGCGACCAGGCGTCGTGGGGGAAATCGACTTGTGCCTCGTGTTTATGGCTTTCCCAGTCGGCGGGGTCCTTGATGACGAAGGCGAGCGTTTTTTTCTCGGGGTTGTAGGTGGCGGACCAGACGGGGCCTTTGCGGGACGGTTTGACTTCGTATGCGCTGGCGGTGTAGCCCTGGAGGAGGACGACGGTTTTGTTGCTGGTCCAGTCGGGTTTCAGCCAGCATTCGGCGGTACCGCCGGCGATGGGCCAGTGGATATCGCGTTGTTCGGTGAGGGTGCGGCCTTCGCCCCACTGCGCCTGCGGCGCGGTGATGAAGAAGAAGGCCTGGCGATGCCCGAGGCGGAAGGCGGCATCGCCGGGGCGGCCGCTGAGGCCGTCGGTGAAGAGTGCGTCGTTGAGGGTTGGGAAAGGCAGGTTGCGGGCAACGCGCAAGGCGAAATGGCTGAGGCGCAGACGCGGATGGCCGACGCTGGCGTCGGCGAGGGGCCGGCCGTATGGGTCGAAGCCGCTGTGGTTGTAACGGACTTCGATGATGACGCGGAGGGCGCGGGCGCGGCTGTCAAAACGGCCGCATTCGGTGATACTGACGGGCTTGTCCGGCGGCATGATCATGGAAATCCAGCGCGGATCGACGACGCTTGAGGGCAGGAGCTCGCCCTGTTCGTCCAACTGGCGGAGGTAGATGCGCACGAAGTTGTTCAGGCGGGCTTCGGAACGCATATCGAGTTCGAGGACGGCGTCCTGCCCGGCGGCATCGGCGGGCAGGGCGAATTCGCGGGTGAAGGTCGCCTTGGTGTCATTGTGGGCGAGGAGGGTGTCCGGGCCCTCGGCAAGGGGTATAAAGGTCTCGGCGCTGTAATTGAGGTGCCAAGGCGTGGTGCTGTCGAGCGGCGGGACGAGATTGTGTTCGGCGGGGATGGCCATGGCTGCCTGTGGAGCTGGGCCGCCGAAGTAGAGCCAGAGACAGTCGCTGTTGGCGGGGACGGCGAAGCGCAGGGTGGTGGCATTGTCGGCCTTGCGTGGTGCCTGGGCCATGACGGGCAGGACGCGGTGCTGGTCGCCTTGGGTGGCGACGACGGCGACGCGGTCGGGGCTGCCGGCGTCGGTGCCGGTGAGGCGTGCGAGCTTGGCCAGATCGACGGGGAGTTCGCAGAGGAGCTCGCGGTCGGCGCTTTGGGCGTGCCATTCGAGTTGGCAGCGCCGAGGCATGGACTGGAGCTGCCAGGGGGCGTTGGCGGCGATACAGGCGACACTCGACAAGACGCAGATAAGGCCGGTGATCTTCATGGCAGCTCCCTGTCCAAGGTGAATAAAATGTCAGCTGACGCCGGTGGTGGCTGCTCGTCAGTATGGCGGGCGGTCCTCCACATAAGCGAGTTTGATCTTGAGGTCGATGGATATGAGCAGGACGATGTTGATGACGGCGGCCAGCAGCACGGCGGCCGTGGCGGCGGAGTGATAATCGACGATGGCCAGCGCCAGCGAGGCGGCAATCAGCAGCACGGCGGTGTATTTGAGGATGAAGCGGTAGAATTGCCAGCGCCGGATGGCACGCATGCGCAGGGCCGGGTCGGCCAGCGTTTTCATAAACTTGACGTCGCGTTTGTGATTCATCCTTGTTCCCCTTGATTCTCTTCAACTCCGGTTGAACGGCCTAATATATCATCTTTGTATAACGAACAAGGGACGATGGTATTTTGTGTGGTGGGGGTATTTCTGCCATTATCGTGGAACAGTGGTGCATTGTTGGCCGGATGGCATGATCGGTTCTGGCTGGTAAGGTCGTATCGGCACGGCCTGGAGACGTGCGCGTTCTGATCGGGCTAACGGGGTAAGCAGTCAGCCATTGATATTGGCCGGCCTCAGGGGACGCCAGGGACCAGTGGGACTGATTGGCGGCGGGGCGCTGGGGCGAGGACTCACGTCTCACGTCTCACGACTCATGGCCGGGACTGTGGGGACTTTCGGGACCGTGGGGAATGACGCTTTGGACACCAGGGACTGATTGGGGACTTCCTGGACTTCGGGGACCGGTTGCTTGATACCCGGGACTGCTGGGAGCGCCGCTGGGCCGACCAAGCGGGAACCTGTCCATAGTGTTCATAGTGTCCATAGAGACGCCTGGAGCCTCCCGGGAGACAGGCAGCGCGACCGTGCGGGCGGGGACCGCCCACACCACTAGCGAACGGAGGCCGCCGTGAAACCGTGGGGGCGGGAACCGGCGACACCATTGGCCCAGCATGTCGCGTCCCACCGCGGCGATAAGGGGCATATCGTGCCGATCTTATCAATCACTGACTGATAAAGCGGCCTGATAATCGCTCAGTAACCACCCCGGTGTTTTCTCCGCACGGGTGGTTACCGGCCGATTACTGCGAGGTAAGCGGTCACCCATTGATAATTGAGCCATAGAGCTTCTGGCTGAGTCAAACGTGCCCGTTTCCCTGGCCGCGAAGCGGCAGAAGCGCTGAAAGCGCGAAATATACCAGCCCAGGGCAAGCACGCTGAAAGCGTGCGCCGCCCTGGGTACAACGGCGACCAAATTTGTGTTCCTCGGCCCCTTTGGCCCCAGTCGGCGAAGCTGACTGGGGCCAAAGGGGCAATGGAACTCACTTGCTTACCTGGGATTGACATCGGCGGCATGTTTGGCCGCCATTATCAATGGGTGACCGCTTGCACTGCTTGGGGGTGCGTGGAGATGTGCGTGTGGCGCGCTGTGTTTGCTGGGTTATGTTTGTGCGCTTTGCGCGCCAAGTCGAGGCGTGATGAACGTCGGCGGGGGGGCAAAAAACACCTGTGGTAGCAGAAAGAACACGTTGTCTTAAGCAAAGCCTAACAATTGGGTCATAGACTAATTGGCGATGCAACGGAGCATGCGTTTCGATTGCAGGTTGGCAGATTATACAGAACCGTAGCAAGGAGAAAAAACAGATGATTATGAAGAAGCGGTGGTCTAGTGTTGGGCGTGGTCTGATTCGGCTGCGTGGTCGTGGTCGGTGCCTAGGGCTGTTGCTGGCGCTGGTGGTGTTCAGCGGCGGCGGCGTGTATGCGCAAAGCAATGACGAGGTATTGCGGCGCATTGACCAGTTGCAGCAGCAGATTAATGTCCAGCAGGTGATGATTGACGAGTTGCGCAAGGCACTGGCAGCGCAGGTGCAGCAGCAACAGCAGGTCAGCGAGAAGGCGCGGGAAGAGGTCCAGGCCGCAGTGCAGGAGGCTAAGGACGAGCTGGCCAAGGACAACGCGCCGCTGCTGGCGTTGCGCAAGGGCATTGAGGGCCTGGATATCACTGGTGATTTGCGGCTCCGCTACGAGAATGTTACCCGCGATGTGGATAGTGGCGACGACGTGCGGGAGAAATCCCGTTTTCGGCATCGCGTTCGCCTGGGTGGGGTATGGAAGAATCCCAGTGAGGACTGGGAAATCGGCTTGGGCTTGGAAGCTGGCAGCAGCGACGGTACCAGCGCCAACCAGAGCTGGAACAAGAACAGCAGCTGGGAATCCGGCAGCGTGTACCTGGATTATGCGTATGCCAAGCATCGTTTTGGCGACAGCGGCTTGAGCCTGACTCTTGGCCAGCATAAGAATCCCTGGAAGTGCAGTATGCTGACCTACGATAGTGACTTACGGCCTACGGGGGCGACGTTGGCCTACGATCAGGACGCGCTATTTGCCAATATCGGCGCCTATAATCTTCGTGGCGACAACAAGGTAACGGGCAGCGGCGACCAGTCGCTAGCCAATATGTACGGCGGGCAGGTCGGCATGAAATTCAAGGGCGACAATCTGAAGGGCCTGCTGGCTGCGGGCTTCCATTATTACGACGACGAAACCGGTGAGTATCAGCTGGCTGCGGATGACTACAACTACCAGATTGGGTCGTTGTATGGCGAAATCGGCGGCAAGGCCGGCGATGTCGTCTTGAAAGCCCTGGGTGAATTCGCCATGAACTTCGGCGCCGACAATGACTTCAGCCAGGGCGTCACCAAGGGGCGGGCATCGGCTGATCCAGCCAAGTACAAAGCCGAGGACAACGACATGGCGTGGCTGCTGGGTTTCCAGGCCAAATACGGCAAGGTTGCCGCGAAATACAGCTACGTGTATATCGAAGGCGACTCAGTGCCGTGGTTCATGACGGATGCCGACCTTGGCGCCGGCGTGAAAACCGGTGGCTCGGTGAACGTGCAGGGGCACGTGATCGGCCTCAGCTACGACTTGAGCAAGAATCTGTCATTGGGCGGAACCATGATGCTGACCGAGCTCATCGAACCCGCCGATGGCAATGATGATGACGGGATGCTCTACCAGCTCGATATCAGCTACAAATTCTGAGCGGGCAGGGGGGAGGGAGTTTTTTTTGCCTCACGCGAAGGCGCGAAGGCGCGAAGAAGATTTTTTATCCACAGATTACGCAGATTAGCGCAGATTATGGCGTCGTGTCTTGCCGCTGGCGCGGCAAGTCGCGCCGCCGATAATAAGGCGCGAAGGTTTTTGCCTCACGCGAAGGCGCGAAGGCGCGAAGAAGATTTTTTATCCACAGATTACGCAGATTAGCGCAGATTATGGCGTCGTGTCTTGCCGCTGGCGCGGCAAATCGCGCCGCCGACAATAAGGCGCGAAGGTTTTTGCCTCACGCGAAGGCGCGAAGGCGCGAAGAAGATTTTTTATCCACAGATTACGCAGATTAGCGCAGATTATGGCGTCGTGTCTTGCCGCTGGCGCGGCAAGTCGCGCCGCCGA
>JAQWBY010000102.1 GCA_028706165.1 Lentisphaeria bacterium
GCTGCGGGCTTTCGGCCCGCAGCGTCGCATGAGCCGCTGATCCTATTTCAATTGAAACGCGACACCGCGACGGCGGCAACGACAAGCGCCAGAAATGGGATAGGTAGGGGAGCGCGAGGGGGAGGAAAGGGCTGACAGCCCTTTCCTCCCCCTCGCAAAACAAACCTCCCTCTACTTCTGCGCGCGCGCGTAGGGACACGCCAGTACGCAGGGCTCGCAGGCCACCGGGCGGTACTTCTTGATGGGATCGTGCTTCTTGAGGGCCGCCGCCAGCTTCTCGGCGTCGATATCGCCCTCGGGCACTTCGTCCAGTTTGGACCCGAGGAATTTGAAGCCGCTGTCGCCGACCAATGCGTAGCGCTTGCTCCAGTCACAGCGTTTATTGTCAATGCGGTTGTATGCGTAGGTCACGCCCTCGCACTGGAACCGCACGACGTCGCTGCTAATGGCAGCCGTCGGGCAGGCCTTGACGCAGAGATCGTCGCAACTCTTGCAGAGCTCGGCCGTGGCGTCCTGCAGGGCATCGGGCGTCAACACGGCGTCCGTGACGATGGCGATAAAGCGCTGGCGGATGCCGAAATCACGGGTGACTACGCGTCCGGCGCGGCTGATGGTGCCCAGGCCAGCGGCCACGGCGACGAAGCGGTTACAGAACTGGTCCTCGATATAGCCGCGCGGGCTGGCGATGGCGCTGCCCAGGCCCAGCAGATCGGCCGTCATGGCCGCCTGATAGCCCAGTTGCTGGAGCTTCTGCACGATCTTGGAAGCCATCAGGCCGCCCTGCCAGCGGGTGACATAGGTCTGGAACGCGTAAGGGCCCACTGCCTCCGCCGGTGGCTTGGTGGCGAACTCCACGACCTTCTCGTGGTAGCGCAGGCCAATGACCAGCACCGACTTGGCATTGGGCACGTAATCCGCCGCCGTCAGGACTTTCAGCGGCTCTTCGCTGATCTGGGGATTCCACTCCGTGAAGGGATGGGCCTTATCCACGGCCTTGAGGCTGATCTGGCCGTCATAGACCGGCTTGAGCTGCCCAGCGATCGACGCAATACGCGCCGCCGAGGCGACGCCAACCAAGTCGGCACCGACTGACTTCGCGTAGTCCTTCAGCACGCCAGTCAGGTCGGCGCCATGCCGATACGCAGTCGGCACACCGGCCCGCAACGCCGACGCCAGCGGCGCAAAGGGACGCTCGGCAAATTTCTTGCGCGTGAAGACGGTATTAAAACGCCAAGCCTTGCCAGCTTCGGCACCAAAGAGCTTGTCACCAATCTGGCGGTTGACCGGCGTGAGACCCATTGGGTCGTAATGTGAGGCACTGGCGGCGATAGTCATCAGCGAACGGAAGCCGTAGAACTCAATGTCGCGGGTCAAATCGTAACCAACCGAGTCGATATGATAATCCGTCGCGCTGCAGAACGCCGCCCGCGCCGCCTCATCGCGCGTGGCGCCGAGCGCCGCCGGCACCGACCGCACCAGCGTGATGGCGCTTTGCGCGCCCGGCAGCATGTCGGCAATATCGATGCCCTGCGCTTTCAGGCTGGCGGCAGACTGCACGACCACGTACTCAATGTCTTTCTTGTAGCAGTCGTTGAGCAGCTTGTCCGTGACGGCCCGCGACTCAATCGACTCGTCCCATTGTATCGCATAGCGGCGCATGGGCGTCTTCGAATAACTCTTGTCGAAGCTGCGCACGGCGCGTGGTACGCAGAACTTCAGGCACTGCCCCATCTCGCCGCTGCGCACACCGTATTTCTTCACGTTATCGACAATCACTTCTTCAGTAACTTTCTCCGGAATCTCCAGGTCGAGATCAAGATCAAAATGCTCGCCCCAAGCGCAACGCCACAAATTCTTATTGGCGAAGCGGTACTCGTAGTCGTCAATGCGGAGTACCTTCTCGCCGTCGAGTTCTTTGGACAGGGCCAGGCTCGGGCAGTGCTTGCGGCAGAGCATGCACTTATCGCAGATCGTTCCCGGCGGAATCAACGGGTCGGGCGCGATCTCCATGTCGGTAATCACGGTCACAAAACGATTGCGCGCGCCGTACTCGGGCGTCAGCGCCAGGCCGTTGTAGCCCATGTCGGACAAGCCGGCAACCACCGACATGTAAATGTGGCTGACGTCCGGCGCAAACACCGCCTTGAGATCCTTGTACTGGTTGTAGCGCCAGATGTTGCTCGAACAAATCGGTATCGCGCCATAGCCGAGCTCTTCAATCCGCGTCGCCAGGCGATAGGACAATTCGTCCAACCGCGAATTCATCAGATACTGCACGGAATAGGCGCCGATCTTTTGCGGATGCTCTTCGCCACCAAGCTCAATACACGCATCCGGATGGTGAATCCCCATCACAATCACGGTCTTGGCACCAGGAAACAGCCCCTGCGGGCTCATCATCGGCGGAGCATGCCGGCAACGCCCGATGTCGCCAAAACCAATTAGATCCGCACCTAGCCCATACGCATAACTCTTGAGCGCTTCCTTAACATCCATCTGTCATCTCCCAAGTCGTTACTTTTCTTTCAATCATGACGCTTTGCACGCATACCTATTTAAACAATAGTGAATATCATTAATTATAGATGAACTTTTTTCGCTGTCAAACAGCACCACACGAGTCGCAGACGACGTCGGAAATAAACAGCAGCGTTAATCGGCGACGTCAGCGAATACGCACCGCACCGAGCGAGTCAAAGTGCCTGGAGGGCGTTGGCAGCCAGCTGTTTGAGCTCAGCGACGAGTTGTTCTTCGCCTGGCGCGGTCACGCGGAAGCTGGGCGCGTAAGCGCCAACCGCACCGAGCAGAGCGCCATTGGCGTCCTGCAAGGCGACCGCATACGCGCAGAACGAGCTGTTCTTTTCCGCGGCGAAGCCCGCCTCGCGCAGATCGTCCAGGGCGCTGCCGAGCCGTCCATGGGCAGCGTCAAGCCACTCTTGGCCGGGCTCACCGTGGCGTTTCCGGAAGAGGTCGAGTTCCGGCGGCGTCGCCTGCGCCAGCATGATGCGAGTCGTGACCAGCGAATACTCGGTCTTATACTCGGCCACGCCGATGTTCACACTGACGGGATTGGCCCCCGGATAACGCCCAAGCAACACGCGCTGGCCATGGATGAAGGTGCACAGCACCAGCGATTCGCCAGTCTTCGCCGCGAGCGCACGTAGTTGCGGATCCAGAGTCGCCAGCAGCTTCTTGCTCTGGGCACTGCGATTGATGTCGCTGCATTTTGGCCCGGGGACGTAGCGCCGGCCGTCACGCGCGACGTACTCGCAATGCTCCATGGTCTTGAGGATATTGCGCAAGGTGGGCAATTTCTCGTCCAGCACCGCCGCAATGTCACTGAGACCAACGCCCTCGCCCGATACCGCGCCCTCGACAATCACATCAAGGGCGTCCAAGGCCTTCTTTACTGAGCGCACGAGAACTTCTGCCATATCTGAACCACCATCCTGCTTGCATATCCTATACACGATCTCGGAAAATAGTGTTTTTCGCGTCCGTAGTGTAATCCCTTTTTCGGTAAAAACACGATATGCGGCATGCAGCTGCAAGCCCCTGAGCTAAGCGATCAGTCATTGATAATGGCGGCCTCAGGGGACGCCAGGGACCAGTGGGACTGATTGGCGGCGGGGCGCTGGGGCGAGGGCTCACGTCTCACGTCTCACGACTCATGGCCGGGACTGTGGGGACTTTCGGGACCGTGGGGAAAGACGCGTTGGACACAAGGGACTGCCCTTGCTGCCGCGATGGGACGCACATGCTGGGCCAATGGTGTCGCCGGTTCCCGCCTCCACGGTTTCACGACGGCCCCCGTTCGATAGTGGTGCGGGCGGTCCCCGCCCGCACCGTTGCGCCACCTGTCTCCCGGGAGGCACCAGGCGTCTCTATGGACACTATGGACACTATGGACGTAATCCCGCTTTGTCGGCCCAGCGGCGCTCCCAGGAGTCCCCGGCGTCTCCACGCTCCCGGCCAATATCCATGGCTGACCGCATACTGGCGTACGCACAATTTCTGCCATGGTTACTTTGCATGCCGGCGTCTTGGCCCTATGTTCATGGGCGACTACAAGCCACCGTGGTTGCTGCGGCCACCTCGCGGCAGCGCGGCATTCCCCCGTTCACCGAATCAGGAAAGGACCATCCATGTCAGAGGAAGCGAAGATATTCCAAGGCGAGCTATTCAGCCCAGGCGACCCGGAACTCAAGGCGATCAAGTTGCGTTCACACAAACTCAGCGCCGAGTACAGCCGGACCAACGAAGACGACGTTGAAGTCCGCCAGCAGCTGACCAAGCTCATCCTGGCCGAATTTGGCGAGGGTAGTTTCATGCAGGGCCCGATCTTCTTCCACTACGGCCGTCACACACGAATTGGCAAACGCTGCTTTTTCAATTACAACTTGACGGTGCAGGACGATGCGCCGGTCAGCATTGGCGACGACTGCAATTTTGGCCCGAATGTGACCATTGTCACTCCCGTGCATCCGCTGTTGCCAAATGAGCGCCGGGTCATGTACGACCAGGCCGGCACCCCCAAACATCTCTGCTACGCCAAACCCGTCAACATCGGCAAGGACTGTTGGCTGGGCGCGAACGTCGTGGTCTGCCCCGGCGTCAGCATCGGCGACAACTGCGTGATCGGCGCCGGCAGCGTCGTCACCCGGGATATCCCCGCCAATTCACTCGCCGCCGGCGTGCCCTGCAAGGTCATTCGCGAAATCAGCGACGCCGACAGCATGGTCAACAAGCCGGAAATCAGTGCCGGCTATCGACCAACCATCTAATTAGCAACACCCGGCATCCACCGTAGCCACAACGCTTGACGGCGGTATATCATGTCCACCGCCAAGCGCGCCCGGCGTCATTTCAGGTCGTAGGCCATGGCGACATCGCCGCGGCGCAGATAGAGGACGCCGCCGGCGACCACCGGGTGGCACCAGTGCTGCTGCTCGCCATCACGGATGGCGAAACGGCAGATTTCCGCGAGGGCACCGGTCTCGGCTTTGGCAAGAATGACATTGCCGCGCTCAGAGTCATAGACCAGTAGCCGACCGTCCACGGCAATCACCTGCGCCTGCCCCAGCTGCGGCACCCGCTGGGAAAACAGGGTCCGTCCCGTCGCTGCATCAACGCAGGTCCATTTGCGATTGTGCGAAGCGCCGTAAATGACGTTGCCCAGCCAGACAAAGCCATGGTGTTGCGAGCAGAGGTCCTGATTCGTCCACAGCGTCTCGACAGCGTTGGCGTCGTCATTAAGCTTGAACATCGCCGTGCCATGACCGTAGCCATTGGACAAGAGCAGCCGGCCGTCACGATAGACAATGGAGTTGGCAATGATGTCGTAGCGCTTGATGGTCCGGCCGCCGTCCAGGATCTGGGCAAAATTACAGGACCAGGCTAGTTCGCCACTCTCGGGTTTGATACCGAAGAGCATATTGGTCGTCGCCCCGACGATTTGCCGCTGGCCGTTGTGGATAATTTCGGTGGGACTGACGTAGCTGGCCTTATCGTTGAACGAGCGGCTTTGCCAGAGCGCACTGCCGTCCAAGCGATTGAGCGCGACCATGGTCGTCAGTGCACCGCCGGCGGTGAAATACACCGCGCGGTCATCAACCAGCGGCGATTCGGCGCTGCCCCAGCCGCCATTGACGCCTTTGTAGAGCTTCTTGGCGTTGACCTTCCAGAGCAGCGCGCCGCTAGCCGCATCGAGCTTCGCCACCTCGCCGGCCCCGCTGATGGCAAAAATTTCGCCCTTGCTGAAGGTCGGTGTGCTGCGCGAACTGGGGTAGTCCTTACTCCACGCCTGGCCGTAATCGCTCTGCCACAGCACGCCGCCGGTATCGCGGTCGAGGCAGCTGAGCATTTCCACCCGCTGGCCATCGCGTTCCTTGTAGCCAGTGACATAGACCCGTCGGCCCACCACGACGGGCGAGGAATAGCCCGCGCCGACACCCGGCGTCTTCCACTGCTGCGCCGGACCACCCTCGGGCCACGTTGAACGCGTGCCCTGCTCAGCGTAAATACCATGATGCCCTTGGCCACGCCAATACGGGACGTCATCGGCGGCCACGCCGCGCGCCACCGCCAGCACCAGCGCAGCGCCAAGAATGCTCTTGCCAACAGAGCGTGACATAAACTCTACACAGGAAGAACGGGTAGTTGTCATAGGCAAGGGTCCTCAGGGCTTTTGGGGGTGAATGCATACAAATCAGCTATCGTCATTCAGGAAAGCCATAACGGCAGTGCGTCTTTTGACCCGCACCGCCGGCAATGGCTGCATGCCAGCACAAACAAAACACGACACAATGCGCACACCGTGCGCGCGGTCTGGCGGCCAGCACCGCGCGCGCCCTCGCGCCAAACTCACGGTTGTGGTGCCGTTCGCGCGCGGCGGCGTCCGTCATTGCAGGCGGAGCAAGCCGGCGTTAGCCAGCTTCCAGGTCGCTCCGCCAGTGCCAATCCAGTTGATCCACTGCCGGTCCTGCTGACGAAACACGCCGATATTGAATGGCACAGGCTTCGTAACGTCGAGCCCCAGTGCTACGATCGGCAGCCGCCATTCGGCCTGCCAATTGCCGGCGTTGATGCCAGTCTGGAACTGCACCTGCGGGCGCAGGGCGTCACAGGCCACCTGCGTCGCGCCGGCTTCATCGCTGAGCTCCAGCTGGCCGTTTGCATAACCGCGTATCACCCACACGACGGCCTTGCCATCGGCTGTCTTGCCAGCCAGGCATACTTCCGCGCCGTCATCCTGTCGCCAGGTCGCCCCCTTGGTCACCTGCGCCGTCGGCACGACCACGCGTACCAACAGTGTATCGCCACTGCGCGCCACCAGCGCTTGCGCCGACGTCGCCGACAACGGCACCCCCGCTGGCGTCTGCGCCAACTCCAGCGCCAGGCCCTTCCAGTCAGCGGCGACAGCGCCAGTCAAGGCGGGCACCAACGGTGTGTCTTTCGCCGCTTGGGCTGCAGACGCGTCCCAATTAAGCATCAGCACCGCGCCGCGCTCAAGGTCCCAAGTCTCCCCTAAGGTTCCGGCGAGCTGGGCAAAAACATCGTCTTCACTGCGGTACGCCGTCATATTAAACCGGAGTGTGGTCTTTGCGCCAGGCGTAAGCCCCAGGGCCTTGATGGGCACGCGCCATTCGCTGCGCCATACCTGTTTCTCCACTCCTGCCGCGTACTCAACGCTACTACGAAACGCATCGGCCTGCTCCTGCGTTACTCCCGCAAGCGCCAGCGACTGCAACGTGCCATCGCTGAAGCCCCGCAGCACGTAACAGTGGCGCTTGTCGCCTTTGCGGCCTTCTAGCACCAGTTCGACGCCCTCATCGACACCCCAGGTGGTGCCGAGCTTGCGCTGTTCGGGAAACATGGTGACGATGTTGCTGAAAAAGTACAGATACTCCTCGTTGGCCAGGATTTTCACGCTGGTAGGCGCGCCGCGAACGCCGCGCTGGTTAATCCGTTCATTGAAAACAAGGCCGCCATTGGGCCACTCGCCATCACCCAGTTTGCCGTCCACCACGGGCACGCTGTCGTGATTCTGAGGGCGGAAATAGCGCGGTTTGTCCCGAACAGCCTTTTCAGGCTGCGGCACTGCCGCCATAATGCGGCCTTCGGTCTCATTGCGCACAAAAATAACGTTGTCGGCCCAGGTGCTGATAGCATCCGGTTCGGTGACATTGAGCTTGCCGCCTAGATGGAAGGTATTGCCGCTGACCACGTGGCCGTTGCAGCGGCTGAAGGCGATCTTCATGTCTCCCTCGCTGATAAAGATGTTGTCCCGCAATTCGCAATTGATAGTCATGTGATTCTGCGAGGGATGCGGGATATTGATGGCGACGTTGTCACTCACGACGCAATTGCGGCATTTCTCGTCCAGGTAATAGGCCGATACACCGTAACCTTGACCGATCTGCACCATGTCCCGGGCAAGATTCCGGCGAATGATGCAGTCCGTGGAGCTGCTGACATAGATGGCCGCGCCGTCGCGATGCACCTGCATGCAACGATAGAGAAGATTCTCTTCGATGATGGTGCTGACGCCGCCGACGCTCATGCCCGAATACGGCGTGTCGTGAATGACATTGCGACGGATCAGCGATTCTTCACAGCGGCCCGACAGGGCGATGGCACTGGCACTGACCAGGCCGATATGGTAAATACGGTTGTTCTCAATGCGCTCGGCGCTGCCGAAGCGGATGCCGCCGCCGCCGAGGTGATGAAAGAAGCTGTTGCTCACGATCAGCCCCTGGCCGTTCCACTCGCGCACGCCCCAGCCGCCAGCATTGCAGACCGCAATGGCGTCAACCAACACCTTGTCCGCGTAAGCGAGTTGCACGGCGCCAGGCCAGCGGGCAGCGCCAAAGCCGGATGGACGCATGGGCGCATCGGTAGCCGACAGGGTCAGCCCACTGATGCTCAAGCCATTGACGCGCTCTTTCGCCGCCCCTTTGGCGTCGAAAATACTTTCCACGGTGGGCGCCACAATCATCGCAGTCGCCATGTCCACGCCCTCGGCCGGCCAATAATACACGGCCCTTTCGGTACGGTCCAGGTACCACTGCCCCGGCTTCGTCATGCCTTCACGGATATTCCACAGCGCGTAGCGATGGACACCATAGGACCCGACGGGATACTCAGTCCGGGACGCAAAAGTCAAGATCCGCGTCGCCGGGTCATGCCCCGCCAGGAGCACCGTCGATTCACTCCACATGTGGCAGACTGTCACTTCGGCATTGGCAACCGCCAGCGTCGCCGGAATGTCGCCCTGGCGGTACTGCAGCTGGATGCATTCTTTCTCCGTCGGTTTGCGCTCCCAGCCGCCGCCGGCCGTGCTCATCCAGCGCACTTTGAACTCCGTTTCGTGCTCCAGATAGCCATCTTCCGGAAAACGCGCGCGGGCCTGCAGCTGGTCGTTGACCAACAGCACGCGGAATGACCAGTCCGGCAGGTCCTGCGGTAGCTCCGCCCGCCAGAAATGCTCACCTGCCTGGCGCCAGCCCTCAATGCGGCGACCACCATAGACGATGGTTTTGTCCACGCCGGCGCCAGCAATCACCAGCCCACTGTCGCGACTGTCCAGCTGCAAAGGCTGGTCCTGAAAGAAGCGACCCTCGCCAAGGACAATGCGTCGCTCCTGCCCCGCCATGGCCCGGCTGGCGTCACGAACAGCCGCCAGACTTGCCTTGGGGCCGTCATTGCCGGCAGCGTTGGGCGCCGGCAAAGTCCCGCTCCAGGCGTCCTTGCCATTGACCGCCACGTAATAGAGTCCCTGTCCCTGGCAATAGTCAGTAGCAGCCATGACCACATAGACCAACACCGTCATCACTCGCTTGATTGTGGACATGAGCGCACTCCTTGTCTTTGCATTTCGCGCACGTCTCGCCGTCAGAAAATAGTGTTTGGAAATTATCGCCACGACCGATCATTCTGCGTCAACCGTGCTACTTTACTGCCGCTTCCCGCGTCCTGCCCGATATTTTTGGTTGTATAGAGCCCCCACGCCTGCCCTGCCACGGTGCAGGCGCCGACACCGGCAGGGGCACCAGCCTGGTCCCAGGCTCTGGCGCCCTGCCTAAGCCGCCTGGCACGGCAGTTGCTGAAAACTCCCAACATAGCCGGCGCGACACCCATCCACCTCCAGATTCACCGCCATTGTGAGAGCAACACAGTATGAGCACGACACCTCTGGCCGTCCAGCAGCTTGCCAAGAGCTTCCTGCAGGGAAATAAACAGATACAGGTTCTTAAAGGCCTGTCCATGCACGCCAACAGCGGCGAGATGGTCGCTATCATGGGACCAAGTGGCTCCGGCAAAAGCACCCTTCTGCACGTCATCGCCGGCCTCACGCCAGCCGACGCCGGCAAGGTCGAAATTGACGGAGAGGACATCGCCGGGCTTAGTGACCGGCGCCTGACTGCCATGCGCCGGCGCAACATCGGTCTCATCTTCCAGGCCTTCAATCTGATCCCCACCCTCAATGTCCATGACAATATCGCCTTGCCCATGCTGGCCGATGGCCGCCAAGCCAGGCATGATGACATTGTCCAACTTGCTGAACGACTGGGTATTGGTGAAAAGTTGGGCGTCTACCCCAATCAGCTTAGTGGCGGTGAACAACAGCGCGTGGCCATTGCCCGCGCCCTGCTGCCCCACCCGGCCCTGATCCTTGCCGACGAACCCACCGGCAACCTCGACAGCGACAACGGCCAGGCCCTCTGCCAGCTGCTCCGCAACTGCTGCCGCAACGACCAGCATTGCATCGTCCTAGTCACGCACGAGCCAGCTGTCGCCATCTGGTCCGATCGCGTCCTCGTCATGCGTGATGGCAGCTTCAGCCGTGAAATAAAAGTTACTAAGAACATGACAGCTATGGACTTGGCCCGCGCATACCAGGAAGCCTGACACCCACCCACGTCGCAGCCACAGCGTCCCCGCAGCAGGAAGCAAGGGAAACAAGTACATGATGATGACCTGTAAACTGGCATGGGCCAACATGGTTCGCAACCCCGTCCGTGCCATCTTGACAGCAAGCGCCATGGTTGCCTCGGCAGCTATCGTCGCCTGGATGGTCGCCGGCTACGACAGCATCCTCGCCGAAACCGCCGACAAACCAGAAGACGTCATCGGCCGCTACGATCTCCTGCTCTCCGCCAGCGGCAGCTTCAAACCGACCATCTCTAGCCAGATCATCGAACGCCTCAACGCCTCGCCCTCCGTACACACCATCGCTACCTTCGCCCCTGTCGATGTCAATCTCCAAGCAGAAGGACAACGCCCCGGCAACGGCCGCCCCCGCGGAGCCACACGATCAGAAAGACGCAAGCCAGACGGAGGACGCCACGATGGCGGACGGCCCGACGACGGGGCTTCCGGGGCAGCGCCAATAGCCCCACCGACCTACGGCCTGCCAACGCGCGGCGCCGTCGTTGTCGCCTGCAAGGCGGAAATACCGCCATTGGCCATGGACAGCGGTCGCTGGCTGGACAGCGATGCACAGGCGTTGGCCGTGGCTTCAACCACGCGGGCAATTCCCTGCGTTTTGGGCGAAGCACTGGCCAAGCGCCTGGGCGTGCAGGTCGGGAAGCGTTTTCCGCTTGGTTCCAGCGCCGGTAGCTTCACGCTGCAGGTGCAGGGTATTATGGGCGACGGTCCCAATCCACGCAAGCTGCACACGCTGGCAGCGAAAGGCGAACAGCTGGTGTTGCCGAGACCGGACAGCATCTTTGTGTCGTGGATCGATGGCGAACGTATCGCCGGCGGCCCCCTCCAGGCATCCTATGCGCTGATTATGCTCACCGAGCAACAACGCCAGTCAAGCAACTTCGCGACCATCTGGCGCGAACAACTCGACGCTGCCCAGGCTCGCCTGTTCAACGACGACGACGTCGCCCAGGCCCTCCGCGCTGGTGATTCCCACAGCCACTTACGCATGCAAGCCTATTCGGCAACGGGCATCACCATGCTCGTGTCTTTTTTTATCATCTTCAGCAGCCTGAGCATGGGCGTCGAAGAACGGGTCCGGCACTTCGCCATTCTCCGCGCCGTCGCCCTGGCGCGTTCGCAACTGGCCAAGGTCGTTCTCGTCGAAGGGCTGTTCTACGGGCTGATCGGCTGGCTGGGCGGACTGATATCGGGTCGCCTGCTGCTGCTGTGGCTGCCGTCGCTGACCAGCGAATCAGGGCGCAACAGCACAGCTGTGGACTGGCATATCGGCTTCTGGACCATCTTCCTCACGGGTTTCTGTGCCCTCGCTGGCTCGCTCGCAGCCTCGCTGTACCCGGCCTGGCGCGCCACCCGGGTCAAACCGCTTGACGCCATCACACCACCGCT
>JAQWBY010000489.1 GCA_028706165.1 Lentisphaeria bacterium
TCAGACTCTGCCTGGACAGCGCCGGCATGATTCAGCCTGGCGATATTGCCTTCATCAACGCCCACGGTACCGGTACGACCGCCAACGATCGCGTCGAAGCCATTGTCTTCCACCGCCTTTTCGGTGCCGCTGCCCGCTTTCTGTCCACCAAAGCGCTGACCGGCCACACTCTTGGCGCGGCAGGGGCGATCGAATGCATCCTCACCCTGCTGATGCTTGAAGAGTCAACTGTGCCGGCTAGTATGCGCTTCGAGCGCCTGGCTGCGGACATGCCCTGCGGCCCCTTGCGCAGCCCTTGCCGGCTGCCGGCGGCGCAGTGGGCACTCTCCACGTCGCTGGCCTTCGGCGGTGCCAACAGCGCGCTGGTCCTCAGGAGACGCTAAGCCATGCCTGATCTCTACCTGCAAAACTGTCGCGTCTTCAGCCGTTTTACAACGGCGTTAACCGAGGACGACCTCAAAGCGGTACGCATCGCCTGCTCGCTACGGCGGGCCGACCGTTTTACCACGCTGGCAGCGGCCGCCGTGAAAGCGCCCGCCGGCCAAGCATTTCCCCCCGCCCTACCGCCGTCAACCGGCCTGATTACCGTCAGCGCCTTTGGGCCACACAAGACCGTCTTCGCGACGCTTGACGACATTCTCGATTATCCCGAAGACCAGATTCTGCCCGTCCGCTTCTCCCATTCGGTACACAATGCGGCCGCGGCCTACCTGGGTACCATCCTGGCAATCACGGGACCGACCTTTGCCGTCACCGGCTTCGAGGCGCCGCTCTTTGAGGCATTGACATTGGCTCAGACCCTGCTGCACGCCGCCGCCTGCCCCAAGCTGCTGCTGATCGGCGTCGAAGAGCGCGGCAGCCTGACCCAGGCGGCGCCGGCACTTGCCCCCGAGCGTTTCCCAGCAGAGCCGGAAGAAATCGTCTGCGCCATGCTGTTGAGCGCCGAAGCAACCGCCGGCAGCCGTCGCGTCATTCACGAACGGCCCTCCGGCCCCGGCCAACCGCCGGCTGTATGCACCCTCGGCCTGAGCGAAGCGACCCTTCGTCTACTCGCCCAAAGCGACAACACGGATGACCTGCGACTGTAATCGTAATCGATCACCCATTGATAATGGATGCACAGTATGCCCCTGTCCAGTGCGGTGGGACGCGACATGCTGGGCCAATGGTGTCGCCGGTTCCCGCCTCTACGGTTTTGCTGCGGCCCCCATTCGATAGTGGTGCGGGCGGTCCCCGCCCGCACCATCGCATGATGTCAATCCCGGGTAAGCAAGTGAGTTCCATTGCCCCTTTTGCCTCAGTCAGCTTCGCCGACTGGGGCAAAAGGGGCCGAGGAACACGAACATGGTCGCCGTTGTACCCAGGGCGGCGCACACTTTCAGCGTGCTTGCCCTGGGCTGGTATGTTTCGCGCTTTCAGCGCTTCTGCCGCTTCGCGGCCAGGGAAACGGGCACGTTTGACTCAGCCAGAAGCTCTATGGTTCAATTCTCAATGGGTGACCGATTACCTGTAATCGGCTGCCGGCCTCTGCCGCCTTCTTGTAAAATGTCGATCTGAATGTCTAATAATGACCGTGCATTTCTTCTTGTTCGCCCATATTCACCACCAGCAACGGGAGGCCCGACCATGAAGCACCACATTTTCACCATGCGTTCGCTCATTTGTGCCTGTGTTATGCTTGCTGCTGTCGCGCTCAGCGCGGCAGACGATGCGGCCCCGGCGGCTGGAAATGCAGCCAGCATGACGCCACCCCAGCCCAACAAAGTCAAGGTCGCCAAAGTCAGTTCACAATGGATCAAAGCGGCTGAGGCAAAAGAGTACGTGCTTGACCTCGAAAAAGTACCGTCGCCCTACCGCAACGAGATCAAATTCTACACCGTGAACGCCCTGCATTCAGTAGGCTTGAAAGAGGTCACCAGCAGTGATCTGGTCATCAAGGTCGAGCTCATCGACAGCCATTTCAACATCGTCCCGGTCAATCCGCGCAAAGAACGCAAATCGGTCCAGTACGTCATTACGGCCAGCGAAAAGGGCAGCATGATCTGGACGGCGTCCAGCTCTTGCAGCAGCCGGGCAACGGAAATCAGCAACTACTGGTTCCCCGGCCTGGTGGCGTCCATTCTTCCCAACTTCGGCAAAAGCCATGGGGGGCCGTTGGCTATCGGCAAATATCCCATCTACTTGAATGCGGTCAACACCCCGCCTGCCAGCAACTAAGCATTCCGCAGCCGCGCAGCGCAGACCAGGAAAGACATGCCACAGGAACCCGCATCTACCCCGACCGCACTCATCATCGGCGGCTGCAAAGGCATCGGCCGGGCCATCGCCGCCAGGCTGGCCCGGGATGGCTTTGACATCCTTGCCAGCAGTCGCCAAGACAGTCAGGACGTAGCCGCGACCGCAGAGCTCGTCCACCAGGCCGGCCGGCAGTTCACGCCGCTGACTTTTGATGTCAGCAACCGCGAGCAATGCCGGGCGGCACTTGCGCCGCTGCAAACCGACGCGGCGCTGCCGGAGGTCGTGGTGTATAACGCCGGCATGGCTAGGGACAACCTCTTCGCCTTCATGGACCCGGCCGAGTGGCAGGACGTGATCAAGACCAATCTTGACGGCTTTTACAACACCGTGCAGCCCTTCGTGTTTGGCATGATTGCCCGTCGCCGGGGCCGCATCATCGTTATCAGTTCGGCGTCAGGGCAGGCCGGCCAGGCCGGCCAAGTCAATTATTCGGCCGCCAAGGCCGCCCTCATCGGCGCCGTCAAGGCGCTTGCCAGGGAAGTGGGACGCAAGGGCATTCTCGTCAATGCCGTTGCCCCCGGCGTGATCAACACGGCGATGACCGCTGATCTGC
>JAQWBY010000002.1:0-2353 GCA_028706165.1 Lentisphaeria bacterium
AGGTCACGGTTGCCGCCTCCAAGATCGGCGGGCGTCAGGTGTGGCTGGACCCCCGGGAAACCCTGACCATTGACGAGCTGCTCAAATGCGTGCTGATTCGCAGCGCCAACGACTGCGCCTACCTGCTCGGGGAATTCCTCAGCGGCAGCGAGAGCGCGTTTGTGGCGCGGATGAACGAACGCGCCAAGGCGCTGGGCTGCCGGCAATTCGTCTTCCATAATACGCACGGCTTGCCGGACAATGGCCGGGAAAATCTCAGTAGCCCCGTGGAGCTGGCCTATCTGGCTGGGGTGCTCATGGACGTGCCGGAGATCATGCGCTGGACAACGGTACGGCGTGATGCCATTCGCGAAGACAAGAAAATTCTCTATCTGGATACCACCAACAGCCTGCTCGGGCGTTGTCCCGGCGTCAATGGCATGAAGACCGGCGTGACCAACAAAGCCGGGCATTGCATCACTGTGACCTGCGACCGCGACGGTCGCCGTCTGGCCGTGGTGGTTATGGGTGCCGCCAACAGCAAGAACCGCGATGCGCTGGCTCGCGAACTGCTGGAGTGGGGCTACGCGCAGAACTGAGTAGGGGCCTACCTGTGTGTCCGCCCGAGTCGATAGCGTCGCAAGACGCCGAGTATTGGGCGCCCAGCAGGGCGCCCCACGGGACGGCCGCCGCGAAGCGGCAGAAGTGCTGAAAGCGTGCGCCGCCCTGGGGTACAACGGCGACCATGTTCGTGTTCCATTGCCCCCTTTGCCCCAGTCGGCGAAGCTGACTGGGGCAAAGGGGGCAATGGAACTCACTTGTTTACCTGGGATTGACATCGGCGGCATGTTTGGCCGTCATTATCAATGGGTGACCGATTACGGAAAAACTTCAGGTGGGCGTTGTCGGCCATTGCATGCGGGGTGCGTCAAGGCTATGTTTTGGGTTTGTTTGGCTGTGCCAGCAAAGCCAGTAACGCGCGAGGTCTGAAGTCGCGAGAGACAACCAATTACTGGCGTTTTGGTGTTGCTGGTAGACAGCTGTTGCGCGGTGAGGTGTTCCCCAATTGGAAGGAAATGCAGCGATGAAAACGACTCTCTATGTTCTGCTGATCGGCTATTGTACTCTACTTGGCTTGCCAGCGGCGGCGAGTACACCGGCGGAAGCCCTCAAGGCGGCGTTGGTACCCAACGCCAGCATAGTCTTCTTTTCCGACCTGGAGCGAGCGTCGAAATCGCCGTTGACGGGGCAGTTTGAGCAATTTCGGGAACAGGTCAACATGATTCAGCAGGGCGGCATGCCCGACCAGCTGGCCAAATGGAATGCTTTGGCGACCTTTGCCGAGGGCATGGCCAAGGACCTCGGCGTGAAACCCGAAGATACCTTGCGGACTTTCGTATCGATCAATCTCGCCCAGTGGACCTTTGGTCAAAAGATGAATTTTCAGCAGATGGACATGGTGTTCGCCAGTGAGTTCAAGCAGCCGATTGAGAAAAAGAAGCTACGGACGGCCTTAGAAGAAAACAGTGTTCTTGGTGGTGTTGAGAGCATCATTGACGAGATGGAGATTCAGGGCGTGCCAGTCGTTTCCGTCTTCAATCCCGATGCGCCGGCGGACGCGATGTTCACGCAGCTTTTTGTGGCCATGCCCAGTGATGGCCGGGTGCTGTTTTTCGGCGGTGAGGCGGCCGTGAAGAGCGCTCTTGGTCGGCTAGCTTCCGGCAAACCGGCAGAGTATCCCGCAGGCCTCGCCGAAATGCAGCAGGGCACGACAGGCACTGATAGCTTCTTTCTTTTCGCTCCCACCGAGCCGATGCGCACGAAGATAGCCGAGTTCGCGCAGCAGCAGCAGGCGACGAATCCGGCTATGGGCAATATCATGGCGGGTTTCGCCAAGATGAAGGGGACGGTCTTTACGGTCAAGTCCGGCGATAAGATCGACTTTGTCTTCTCGGTGCTGATGGCGACTGCCGAGGATGCAACGCTGGTCAAAAGTATGCTGATGGATACCATGGTGATGCCGTCGCTGAAGATGATGATGATGCAGAAGATCGGCAAGATGACGCCTATGCTGGAAAGCATGAAAACTGAACAGAAGGGCAACGCCGCCAGTTTCCAAGCCAGCGTGACCCAGGAGGACATCGCCATCTTCGCCGAGGTTTTCAAGCCCGCGCCCGAAAATGGCGCCGCCGCGCCAGTGGGTATTCCGGCGCAATAAGCATTGCGCATAAAGTGCGCGATAGTCGCGCGCAAGACGAGTAAACAAACACGCCCGGGGCATTGCGCCCCGGGCGTGTTTGTTGGCTTCTCTGGTTATCGCGGACGGATCGGACGGATCGCCTTTCTGGTTATCGCGGACGGATCGGACGGATCG
>JAQWBY010000002.1:2453-5380 GCA_028706165.1 Lentisphaeria bacterium
TCTGGTTATCGCGGACGGATCGGACGGATCGCCTTTCTGGTTATCGCGGACGGATCGGACGGATCGGACGGATCCGGCTGTTGATCGGTCTGATCGGTCTGATCGGTCTGATCGTCTTTCTGGTTATCGCGGACGGATCGGACGGATCGGACGGATCGGACGGATCCGGCTGCTGATCGGTCTGATCGGTCTGATCGGTCTGATCGGTCTGATCAGACTGATTGGTCGTTTTTTGCTTATGCGAAGTAGTCGACGCCGGCCTGGAAGAGTCCCTGGCTGCGTTGGCCGGGGATGTTGATGCTGATGTGGGTATCGACGCTGCGTTCGCTGTGGCCCATTTTGCCGAGGACGCGGCCGTCGGGGGAGCAGATGCCCTCGATGGCGGCGATGGAGCCGTTGGGGTTCCAGGGCATGTCGGCACAGGGTTTGCCGTCGAGATCGGCGTACTGGAAGGTGACTTGGCCGTTAGCAAGGAGTTCTTTGATTTGCTGGTCGTTGGCGACGAAGCGGCCCTCGCCGTGTGAGATGGCCATTTCGTGGACCTCGCCAGGCGTGGTGTGCATAAGCCACGGCGAGAGATTGGAGGCGACGACGGTCCTGACGGTGGTAGCAGCGTGGCGCGCAATGGTATTGAAGGTGAGGGTCGGGTCGTCACTGGCCAGGCGCGGGCGGATTTCGCCGTAAGGAACGAGGCCGAGTTTGATCAGCGCCTGGAAGCCGTTGCAGATACCGAGGGCGAGGCCATCGCGTTCGCGCAGCAGCTTTTCGGTAGCGGTGGCGACGCGGGGGTTACGGAAGGTCGTGGCAATGAACTTGCCGCTGCCGTCTGGCTCGTCGCCGCCGGAGAAACCGCCGGCGAAGACGATGATCTGGGCGTTGGCGATGGCTTTGATGATGGCCTGGACGCTTTCCTCGATTTCGGCGGTGCTGCGGTTGCGCAGGACCACGCGATCGACGATGGCGCCGGCGCGTTCAAAGGCCCGCTGGGTGTCGTACTCGCAGTTGGTGCCGGGGAAAACGGGGATGAAGACACGCGGTTTGGCGATCTTGCTGGTCTTCTGGCGGCGTGGGCCCTTGGTGTAGGGCTGCCACGGCGGTGGTGGCGGCACCTGGTCGGCGCGGGTCGGGAAGACTTTTTCGAGGGGTTCCTGCCAGGCGGCAGCGGCGGCATCAAGGCTGATGCTGACGCTGCCAGCGCGGATGACGGGTTCGGCGCTGGTCCAGCCCAGGGGCACGGTGCCGGGCAGCGTCTCGGTCCAGCCGGGGACGGCTTCGATGATGATCGCACCGTAGTCCGGTGAGAAGAGATTGGTGGCGTCCCAGCCGTCGTCAAGGGTCACGCCCAGCCAGTTGCCGAAGCACATTTTGGCGAGCGCGGCGGCTACGCCGCCCTGGCCGACCGTGTGGGTGGCGGCGATTAGCCGCTCGGTGTTGATCCAGCGGTGGAGATTGGCGTAGTTTTGGCGCAGTTGCGCAAAATCGGGCATTTCCTGGGCGTCGCGGGGCGCAGTGAGCAGGAGGAGGCGGTTGCCGGGGTGTTTGAGCTCGGGGCTGCGCAGACCGCCAGCTTTGCAGCAGGTGACGGCGAAGGCCACCAGCGTCGGCGGCACCGAGATATCTTCAAAAGACCCTGACATGGAGTCCTTGCCGCCGATGGCCGCAGTGCCAAATTCGAGCTGGCCTTTGAGACCGCCGAGGAGGGCGGCGAGGGGCTTGCCCCAACGCGTTTCGTCATCGCCCAGGCGTTCGAAGTATTCCTGGAAAGACATGCGCACCTGGCTGACGTCGCCGCCGGCGGCGGCGATTTTGGCGTTGGCTTCGACCACGGCGTAGAGGGCGCCGTGGTAGGGGCTCCAGGAGGAGAGCTGCGGGTTGAAGCCGTGGCTCATGAGGGTGCAGGTGTTGGTAAGGCCGGCGCCGGGCAGTTTTGCGGCCATGGCCTCATTGGGCGTCAGGCGTGTTTTGCCGCCGAAGGGGCTGATGACCGTTGCGGCGCCGATGGTGCCGTCAAAGCGCTCAATGAGGCCCTTCTGCGAGCAGACATTGAGGTCGCGCAGCGTGGCCAGCCAGGCATCGGCCAGGGACGGCGCGGCGGCGCCGGCAGCGGTCGCCAGCCGGAAGTAATTTGCCTCCTGGTCTGGTGCGGTGATGACGGCCGTGGCGTGCTGGGTGACGCCGTTGGTGTCCAGGAAGGACCGGGCCAGGTCGATGATGGTCTTGCCACGCCACTGCATGCGCAGGCGTGCCGCGTCGGTCACCACGGCGACCGGCGTCGCTTCGAGATTTTCACGGGCGGCCAGGTCGATGGCTGCGGCGACGTCCTCGGGAGCGAAGACGCAGGCCATGCGTTCCTGGGATTCGGAGATGGCCAGCTCCGTACCGTCGAGACCATCGTATTTCTTGGGGACCTTGTCGAGATCGATATCCAGTCCGCTAGCGAGTTCGCCGATGGCGACACAGACGCCGCCGGCGCCGAAGTCGTTGCAGCGTTTGACGCGCTGGGCGAAGTCGGCGACGCGGAAGAGCCGCTGGATATTGCGTTCGGTGAGGGGATTGCCCTTCTGCACTTCGGCGCCGCATTGTTGGAGTGACTCGCCGGTGTGTGCTTTTGAGGATCCGGTGGCGCCGCCGCAGCCATCGCGGCCGGTGCGGCCGCCGATGAGGAGGATGACGTCGCCCGGCGTTGGTGCTTTGCGCACGACATTGCGGCGCGGTGCGGCGGCGATGACGGCGCCAAGTTCCATGCGCTTGGCCATGTAGCCCTGGTGGTAGATTTCCTGGACTTTGCCGGCGGCGAGGCCGATTTGGTTGCCGTAGGACGAGAAGCCGGCGGCGGCGGTGGTGGTGATTTTGCGTTGGGGGAGCTTGCCGGGCAGCGTGTCGTCGAGACTGGCGCGGGGATCGGCGGAGCCGGTGATGCGCATGGC
>JAQWBY010000002.1:5480-45495 GCA_028706165.1 Lentisphaeria bacterium
GGCGCTCATGGCCAGCGAGGCCGGCTTGTCCAGCGACGCTTCCTGGCTTTCGACGGGGTTGATCAGATAGCTCTTGATGGTCGCCAGTTGCTTGGCGTTGATGGCGCCTTCGAGGACGTACTGCGTGGCGCTGCGCACCAACGGGCGGTCCTTCTGGGTGAGCAGCTGCACGCACTGCGCGGCGGAGTCCGCGCGCTGGTCGTATTGGCCCGGCAGGAATTCGACGGCAAACAGCTGGCCGGCGCAAGACGGCAGCGCCTCGTCGTAGACGACGTCGCAGTTGGGCTCGGAGAGAACGCTGTCGCGCGCAGCCAGATACTCGTCGTCAGTTAAGCCGGAGAGGTCATAGCGCTTGCAGATGCGGACGCGCTCCAGGCCGCGGATGCCGAGGTTTTCGCGTAGATCACTCAAGAGATGGCGCGCTTCAACATCGAAACCAGGGCGTTTTTCGACAAAAACCCGTCTGACGAACTCCATAACGGCACTCTCCTGCAAGGGACAAAAAGAAACAAAAACCGGCCTGCGGCCGGCGCTGGCAATGCGTTAATATAACGCCGCAAGCGCCGGCTTTGGGGCGGTGGCGGGAGCTTTTTCCGGCTTGGTGTTCAGTCGAGCATGAAGGAGGCTTTGCCGAGCTTGTCGAGTTGTGGCTTACGGGCGAGCGCTTCATCGCGGCGGCCTTCTTCGACGAGTCGCAGGTAGGTGGTTACCAGCTCATTGTGGGCTTCGCAGGTAAGGAGATTGCGGAGGCCGAGTAGTTTTGGGTTTGGCGTGGGCGCGTCGAAGTCCTCGGTGGTCCATGACGGCTTAATGAAAGCGCGGGGGTAGCCGCTGCTGGCGGCCCAGCATTCGAAGAAGCGGCGGAGTTCCTGCATGTCGGCGATGGGGGCGGAGATGGTGTTGATGTACTTGAAGAAGCCCTCGCGTTGGGTGCCGGTCAGCGGTTTGACGGTGTCGGCTTCGGGGGTGAAGGTGGTGGGGATGAGCTCCATTGCGGTCGCGCCGTCCATGTCGATGCTGAAGCGGACCATGTAGCCGACGTACCAGAAGTTGGTCGGGTCGTCTTTGACGCTGCGTTCGGGGAAGTAGAAATTGCCGAGGCTGTAAACGATGGGTTTGCCGTGCCAGAGTTCGGTGCCCTGGGGGCAGTGGGTGTGGATGTTCACGACCATGCTGGCGCCGGCGTCAATGAAGGTCCGGCACATTTCGACGACGCGCGGACTGGGCAGGGGGTTGTGCTCGTTGCCGCCATGGAGGACCACCAGGCAACAGTCAACCGCCTCGGCCACATTCGCTATTTGGCGGGTGTTCAGGGCAGGCGAGAGCGGTGCGGCGCCGGGGCGTTCCGGGGTAGCGCTGCCGAATTCGTTTTCGGCGAAATTGAGGATGCCGATACGGATGCCGTTGACTTCACGGACCAGCGGCCGGTAGGCGGCGGCGAGGTTTTCCCCGGCGCCGACGGTGTGGAAGCCGTTGTCGCGGAGTTGGGCGATGGTGTCCATGGCGGCTTTGGGGCCGAAGTCGCCGATGTGGTTGTTGGCGAGGAGGGCGACGTCGCCGCCCCAGGCGTGCAGGAAGTCGATGGTGCCGGGGTGGCAGCGGATATTGGGGCCACTTTTGCAAATGGGAGTGTCGTCGGTGGTCAGTGGCGTCTCGAATTGGATCAGGGAGAGATCAGCGGCGGCGAAGATGTCGTGGAGCGGCGCGAGGATGTCATTGGCCTGGCCGTCCAGGACGCGTTCTTCGGCGACGAGGCGGGGACAGCAGTCGCCCGCGATGAGGATGTCTGCCTGCTCGCTGGATTGACGTTCACGGATGGCAACGCGGCCGTTTTTCGGGTTGATCATGACGGTGGTCCTTTGGGGAATGGAGGTGAATAAAAATCGCTAACACAAACGAAATGATAGCATTGTGCTACTGCGACGGCTAGTCGCAGCGGATGCTGAGGTCGTCGAGAAAGAATGTGGCGGAGCCGCCGGCGGCGGGGATTTCCGGGAAGAAGTCCACGACGATTTCCATGGGCGGGCCGTCCTGCTGCTGACTTTTGTCGCCGCCGAGGCATTTTGGGGGCAGTTGCTTGAGGTCCCAGTTGATTACGCGCCAGCCCTGCCAGTCCAGGTGGCCTTCAGGGCCATAGAATTGCTCGCCGCTGCGATCGCGGACGCGGGGGACGAAGCGGGTGTTGCTGCCGTCGCCAAAGAGCTTGAAGGACAGTGCGGTGACGGGGCGGTCGAGGCTATCGAAGCGGACCGAGAAAAGCTTGAGCTGCCAGGTCTTGGTTTTGTCGCCGGGCGGGAATTGCGCCGAGACGGCGACGGCCCGCTTGCCGCTGGCGGCCTGCTGGTCGCTGAGGACGGCTTGGGCGGCGACGAGTGTGCCGTCGGGGCCGCGTTCTGGCCAGACATAGGCGAGAGCCCAGGGGTTGTCGCTTTCGAAGTCGAAGTCGAGTTGCAGCGGCCCGGTGCTGGTGGCGACTTGTGGCTCCGGCGGGGCGATGTCGCCAACGGGGAGTTCAATGGGGCTGGCGATGCCGGGCGCCCGGCGCTGTCGGCCGTCCATGATCTTGGGGTGCTGGGCCAGGAACATGCCGCGGAAGGATGGTGCTCCCAGCACCGATTGGGCGTCCTGGCCGCTGGCGCTTTGGTAATCGGCGAAGGCCGTCGGCGGGAAGTCTTGATCATTGATGCGAAAGGCGCCGGGGTGGTAGGCGTTGCCGTTGGCCCGTAGGGTGCCGCCCTGGAGCAGCAGGGCATGGCCGCCTTGGGGATGCCTGATCAGCGAGTGGAAGAGGTGAAGCGCGGCACCACTGAGGACGCTGGCGCCAACCACGGAGTCTAGAATGGTGCAGCGCTGCACGGTGGCGCGGGCATTGCTCATGACGACCAGGCCCTGCGGGCCGCCGCTGATGACGACGTTTTTGAGGAAGAGCGTGCCGGCGGCCATGGGATCGTCGGGTTCGTAACCGGCTGTGGCGACGAGGGTGCTGCGGATGACGACCTGCCCACCGGCGTTGTCGCGCACGAGCGAGTCTTCCATGCTGCGGAAGCCGCCCCAGAAGTCCGCGCCGGCGCGGCGGTTATGCTCGGCGAGCACGCCCTGGTAGAGTGAGCGCGCGACACTGATGTCTTGGATGCCGTAGTTGTTGTGGTGAAAATGGCCGCCGCGGACGACAGCGGCGACGTCTTCGTGGTTGGAGAAGCCGTCGTCGCCGTTGTGGCGACCGCAGATGTTTTCATAGTGGAGACCGCGGCAGTAGCCGTGCATGTTGAAGCCGTCATTGGCGAAGTACTCGGCGTTGAGATTGCGGATGGTGACGTAGCTGATGTTGCTCATGGTGACGCCGCAGGGCCGGTAGGTGCCGCGCAGGCCGAGTTGGGCCGGGGTGACGCCGGGTGCGCAGCGCAGGTAAATACCCTTGGCGGTCCAGCAGGCCTGACCGACTTTGAGGTCTTCCGGCTTGCGGGGGCCTTCCAGGCGCCGGCCATCGCCGTCAATGAGGTAGGGTTCCTGGGCGCCGACGCGGGTGCCGTCGGGTTGGAAGAACAGGCCGTCGCCGCGGTCTTGCCACTGGTCGGCGGGGACGGGCGCCAAGCCGCTGATGGTCGCGCCGTTGCCTTCGATGGTGATGGGGCGCCAGGGCGTGCCACCGCGGAGGAAGACCATGCTCTCGTAAAAATACTGGCCGGCGCCCAGCGACACCGTGTCGCCGGGTTGGACTTTGGCCATGGCGGCGGCGATGCTGCGCAACGTGGTCTGCGGACTGCGGCCGTCCTGCTGGTCGTCGCCCTGGGCGGCGTCGACAAAAATCACGTTCTGGGCGATGGCGAACACCGCGCTGAGGAGGAGTGTCGCTGCTGCTGGAATACGTGTGCGCATGATAGTATCTTTTCCGTTGTCAAGACTAGGCCCTGTGCCAATGGACTGACTGTGTCATTCGTTATTACCTGTTTGTGTGTGGCGGTTGCGCGTGGTGCAAACCATAAGATGGTCACCTTGGCGGGGTTTTCAACAACTCTGTGGCGGCGCCAACGCGAGTTGTTTCGGTACTATGCGGTGGTGGTACATGGGCGCCTGGCGGGCGCAAGAGGTCAGTGCAGATACGAGGTGTCAGCAATCTATGAAGCAGATTCAGAAGTGCCCGCATTGCGGCAAAGACGCCATCTTCATTCGCGAATTGTGCCCGAATTGCGGTCATGATTCGCACAGTGATGCTCGCGGCGAGCCTGATTACAAGGCCGACGAGCGTGGACGCTTGCCTTCCTACGTGTCGCTGCTGGAGGAGACGCTGAGCGTGCCGCAGCAGCACGGTCGGATATTGCTGGGGATGATCTGCGCGTTGCTGGTATTGCCGGTGGCGGCTCTGAATGTGGTGAACGTCTATTTGCTGCTAGACCCCGACCGCACGCGGGATATCCTCGTGTGGCGCAGCCTGTTGCTCCTGGTGCTCTGTCTCTGGCTGGTCTATCGCGTGTGGCATGGCCGGCGCTGGTCGCAACCGTTGCTCACCGGCTGGGCCGTTCTTTCCGGCCTGGTGCTACTCGCCTACGCGCTGCAGCATTACGCGCAAGGCGCGTCCGGCAATCCCGTGGCACTGCTGGGGGCGACGGTGTTCGGGCTGGTGAATCTCTGGTGTGCCTGGCAACTTTGGCGCTCCCGCATTATTCCCGATTTTGTTAACCGCCAGCAGCGCTTCTATCACGCCTCTTTCTGAACAGCACGGCATTTGCGCCCCGGTGACAACTTTTTCAAAAATGTAATAACCACGGCTGGTTTTCGTGCTAAATGCCTGGCGAAAAACATTGAAAGTTAGGTATTGTGTCCTAACTTATTCAAGTCGTCTCGGGTGAGGCGGCAAAGTATTTAGGCAGATGGCGGCGGTTCGGTTCGGGCGGCGATGGCCAAGGTGTTGTTGCCGTTTGGGTTGGTTGTTGTCATCGAATGATAGAGACGTGATTTCCGCACGGAGGCGCGTTCGAGGAATTCAGGGTGTTGACTGAGGCCATGAGGCTGACTGCCGGTTGTGGCTGTTACTGTGCCCACCAATGCACATGCCAACCCATTTGACAACAAAGGAAGCGCTGCGACATGAGATACGGGGGCGTTTGCGCGCAACCCGGCCAGATTCATTGCGCAGTGGCCGAGTGATTGCATCGTTGTTGTCAGGATTGTCGGTGTTGACAGAAGGGCGGGCGTTGGCTGCATACATGGCATTCGGGCTTGAGCCAGATATCTACGACTATCTGGTGGCCTGGCTGCAAACTGGCAAGGCGTTGTATTTGCCTGCATTTATTGAGCATGAGCAGGCCTACGCCATGGTTGCGGTCCATGATTTGGACACGCAGCTGGTTGCCGGTCATTATGGCATACGCGAGCCGCACCCAGCTCTTCCGCGATTGCATCCCCCCTTTGACTGTGAGCCGCCCTGGACGTGGTTGGTGCCCGGTTTGGCCTTTGACCAGACCGGCAACCGCCTTGGCCGCGGGCGCGGTTATTATGACCGTTTGCTCGCAGGCGCGACAGGCATCAAGATCGGCGTGGCCCACGATTGTCAGATCGTCCCGGCTATACCGACTCATGCGCACGACGTGCGCATGGACTATGTCGCTACGGAAACACGTGTGGTTTCATGTGGCGGACATATTGCCTGAGTGGCAGAAAGGATTTGGGAATGATGACACAGGGGTTATTACCGGCCCTAATGACGGGGCTGTTGGCGAAGTTGGGCGGCGGGGAAATTGTCTTGGTGATTGTGCTGGTGGTTACCTTGGCGGTTTTTGGCTTAGTGGCTCTGTTGCTGCGCCAGCGCCGTACAAGTGGGGAGGGCGGCAACAGCTTGCTGACGCAGGCTCGTGAGGAAGCCGAGCTCATTCGCCAGAAAGCCAGCCTGGAAGCTGAGAACATCGTCAAGGAAGCGCGGATCAAGGCCAAGGAAGAGCTGATCGCGACACGCGATGAGTTTGAGGTGTCGACCAAGCAGCGCCGGAAGGAACTGCAGAAGGCCGAGGAGCGGCTGACGGCCAAGGAAGACAACGTCGACAAGAAGTTGGAGCAGCTTGATCAGCGCGCGGCGCAATTGGAGAATCGCGAGAAAGAGTTGCGGTCGCAGTCCGATGCGTTGAAGGAGAAGAAAGACGAGCTCGACGTCAAGATCGGTCAGCAGCTGCAGGAATTGGAGCGGGTTGCCGGACTTTCCCAGGACGAAGCGAAGCGGCAGTTGCTGGCGCGGCTGGAAGAGTCGTTGGAAACCGAGCGTGGCACGCTGATCCACCGTTACCAGGAGGAGAACAAGCAGATGTTGACGCAGGAAGCGCAGGAGGTGATGATCACCGCCATGCAGCGCTACGCTGGCGACTGCGCCTACGAGCGGACGACATCGACGATTCCTTTGCCCAATGAGGACATGAAGGGCCGCATTATCGGTCGCGAGGGCCGGAATATCCGCACTATTGAGGCGGCGACTGGCGTGAATGTGCTCATTGACGACACGCCGGAGGCCGTGGTGATATCCTGTTTTGACCCGGTTCGCCGGGAGGTCGCGCGCATCACCATGGAACGCTTGGTGGCTGACGGTCGGATTCATCCGGCGCGGGTTGAGGAGATCGTGGCGAAAGTCCGCAAGGACGTTGAGGCGGAGATACAGAAGGCCGGTCAGGACACGGTGAACCAGCTGGGAATTACCCGCTTGCGGCAGAATATCGTGACCCTGCTGGGGCGCTTGAAGTACCGCTACAGCTACTCACAGAATGTGCTCATGCACTCCATTGAAGTCGCGTCCATGATGGGCGCCATTGCGGCGCAGGTCGGTCTTGATGAACACAAGGCCCGCCGGGCGGGGCTGCTGCACGACATTGGCAAAGCCGTCGACCACGAAGTGGAAGGCACGCACGCGCTGATCGGCGCGGACCTGCTGAAGCGCGCTGGCGAAGACGACGACGTCGTCAATGCCGTTGCCGCGCATCACGAGGAGGCGGAAAAGACCTCGCTAATGGCCATTCTGGTGCAGATTTGTGACGCCCTGAGCGCCAGTCGGCCTGGTGCCCGCTCTGAGACCACCGAACTCTACCTGAAGCGCTTGGAGCAACTCGAGAGCATTGGCAATGCCTTTGACGGTGTTGAGAACTGCTTCGCGATTCAGGCCGGCCGCGAACTGCGCGTCATCGTCCAACCAGAGAAGATCACTGAGGAACGCGCGTCGATTCTGGCTCGCGAGATGGCCGAGCGCATTGAGAAAGAAATGCGCTATCCCGGCCAGATCAGGGTGTCGATCATCCGCGAAACGCGGTCGGTCGATTACGCCAAGTAAGATCGGCGGGGCTTTTATGACGCGGCCGCGCCGCAGACGATCGAGTCTGCGGCGCGGCCGCTTTGTTTTGTGGATGGCGAGCCGGACAACGGCGGGCGCGGGATGGGCGCGGGCGCGGGATGGGCGGCCACTGGTTTCCTGCGGCCAATGCTCTTCATATAAGTTCCATTGCCCTTTCGTCCCCAGTCAGCTTCGCCGACTGGGGACGAAAGGGCCGAGGAACACGGCCATAATGCCGTCTTACCCAGGGCGGCGCACGCCTTCAGCGTGCTTGCCCTGGGCTGGTATGTTTCGCGCTTTCAGCGCTTCTGCCGCTTTGCGGCGAGGGACAGCTCGGGCCGGTGGCAGGATCGAAAAACGTCTTCCCGGCTATCGTAATTGGCAGAAACGCGGCCATTTTTCGTGGTCGGCAACCCTCATGCGACGCTGCGGGCAAGAGCCCGGGAAACGGGCACGGGAGGTTTCGCGAAACGGGTGTGTGGAAGGTGGTCAGTTTATCGCAGTATGTGGCGCGGCCCTGTTACTGCGGGGCTTATCTCATGATGGCGAAGCTTTTGGGTGGTTCGCCGGTGACGAAGTAATAGACGAGGCCGATGATGATGGCGATGACGCCGGCGAGAAATTCGCCGGCGACGAGGCCGGCCATGAGCGGTTTGAGGTCCTGGTAGAGTTTGCCGCCGCCGAATTTGGTGACCAGTGACTTGACGAGCCAGCCGATGATGAAAGAGAAGGCCAGCACGGTGCTTTGGTAGGTGGCGAGAGTGAGGAACATCACCGGGTGCAGTGGCCACCACGGGAAGCGATGGCGGCAGGCGGTAAAGATGATGACCAGCGAGAAGGTGATGGCGAAAGCGACGAGTGAGGGCCCTTCGGGCTTCATGTCCCGGAAACGCTGCCAGCCGCCGCGCTGGTCGACGGCCTGGAGGGAACCCTGCGCCTGCATGGTGGTGCGGATACTGATATTGGCGTTGATAGCCATGCGTGGTGGGCTGCCGTAGGACCAGCCGTCGCCAGTGAGGATGGCGCCGTCCTTGTACTGGAAGTACATAGTGGCGGGCACGGCTACGGCCAGACCGATGATAATGACGGCCAGGCCCATGACGCCGACTTTGCCGATGCGGCACTGCAGGCGATCGGTCAGCCCGAGGCTTTCGACTGCGTAGGGCATGAAGCATTCGCGAGGATCGACGAACATGACGCAGGACATCATGCCGATGATCAGCAGCTGCTCGGGGCCGAGTGCCTGGACGCCGAGGAAGCCCCAGATGATGGCGCAGGGAAAGAGGTTTGTGTGCAGGTAGTACACGCCGGCTTCGGCCAGCAGTCGGCTGACTACGGTGAGCAGCACCAGCATGCCGGCGATGTACATGAGCGAAATCTGCCATTGCAGACCGGCCAGCTGCGTCATGAGGACAAAGGCGATTATGCCGAGGAAGAGCAGGCGTGCACCCCAGACGGCGTGGGGTTCAACTGGGTCGCCGCCTTTCAGGCCGAGGCAGCGGCGCAGCACGGAGCCGTAGTAATGCCGGCCGGTGTACATGAGCACGGCGAACATGGCTAGGTAGGAGCCGGCGTAGCAGAAAGTGTGCAGGCTCGGTTGAATCATGGTCGTGCCCATGACAACGCCGTAGGCAGCCAGTTTGCCCGTGATAAAGCCGAAGACGTAGGGCGCAATGCCTAACGACAGCGAGATGTCCTTGGGTAGAAAATAGGCGAAGCCGATGACAATGAAATAAATCATTGGGTTGAACAGCGACCAGTAGCCAATGCCTGAGCGGTAGTAGGTCGGGAAGAGTTTCAACAGGGGCGAGAAGGAATAGCGCAGCCGCACGGGGATGAGGTAGTCCGGCCACCAGGCGACACCGCAGTTGTTCATGTGGATGATGAGCACGGGCAGGAGGCCGATCCAGAACCAGCGGCTGCGGAAGATGTCGCTGATGACCTTGCCGGGCTCGGGTAGGAGCATGCGGGCGAATTCCACCGTGGGGTAGGGCAGGTGTTCGTGGGTGATCCATTGGCGGTGGATGACCATGGCCAGGCCAGTGGCGCAGGCGCAGACGATGAACATGAGCGGCAACCAGAACAGCAGCGGGCGGCGCCAGGCCTCCCAGGGTATGTCGTTGCGCAGGGATATGCCCTCGTCGCCGGAGCCCAGGCCATTGATGAAGCCGTCCAGAGCATTGGCGTCGATGCGGGGATTGGCCAGCATGATCGGCGGGATGTGGGCGACGGCACCGGGGTTGCGCAGGCGAATGCTGTCACCGAAGGCGACGTCGAAAGCGGCGCGGGTGATGCCCTGGAGTTCTTCTTCGCTGAGTTGCGCGTCGGGATTTTCGAGGAGGAATTTGGCGTAGTTGGGGAGGAAGGCGCTGTTTTGTCGCAGGTCGGCGTGGAGGCCCTTGTTTTGGATGATGGTGTTGAATTCGTCCAGGGCCTTGAATTGGAAGTCGCTGCTGGGCTGTTGGTCAGGGTTTTCGGGTAGCATGGCCAGCAGTTCGGCGGAGAGTTTGCTGTGAATGAGGGCGGCGGCGGGAGTGTCCTGAGCCGAGCTGGCGCGGAGGGCGTTGGCGACTTTGCGCCAGTCACTGATGGCATTGATGGCGATGCGGGGGCTGTCGCTTTTCCATGACGACGTGGTGCGGGTGTAGTGATGCGGGAACATCAGCACGTTGGTGAAATGGTGCATGAAGCCGCGGCCGGGGATAAAGCAGGCGAAGAACAGCAAGGCGATGATGACCGCAAGCTCTTTGCCGCTCAGAGCCCAGCGTTTGCCGAACATGGCCAGCAGGGGATTGCCCAGGAGGACAAAAAGGATGAGCGACCCCATGATGCTGAACGGCAAGAAATTGCCGACCAGGAAGGTGCCGCGGATGACCATGTCATTGAAAAAGGTGAAGCCACAGAGAATAATGACGCCAAGAATGCCAATGACAATGGAGCGAAAGGTCATATTTCGAGTCCTGAAACAATGCTGCGGATGGTGGGCGGCGGGTGGTGAAACTACATACTATGCACGCGCTTGGACATTATTCCATTGCCGAAATTGCACTTTTTGGTTGGGGCGGTAATCGGTCACCCATTGAGAATTGAACCATAGAGCTTCTGGCTGAGTCAAACGTGCCCGTTTCCCTGGCCGCGAAGCGGCAGCAGCGCTGAAAGCGCGAAACATACCAGCCCAGGGCAAGCACGCTGAAAGCGTGCACCGCCCTGGGTACAATGGCGACCATTTACTTAGGGCGGGGGGCATGTGGGCGGTTGCCCGGTCGCGAAGTTGTCACGAGCGGAGGATGGCGAAGCTTTTGGGCGGGTTGCCGGTCGTGAAGTAGTAGACGAGGCCGATGATGATGGCGATGACGCCGGCGAGGAATTCGCCGGCGACGATGCCGGCCATGAAGGGCTTGAGGTCTTGGTAGAGTTTGCCGCCGCCGAAGCGGGTGACCAGGGATTTGATGAGCCAGCCGATGAGGAAGGAGAAGGACAGGACGATGCTCTGGTAGGTGGCCAGGGTCAGGAACATCACTGGGTGTAGTGGCCACCAAGGGAAGCGATGTCGGCAGATAGTGAAGAGGATCACCAGTGAGAAGGTGATGGCAAAGGCCACCAGGGACGGTGCGACGGGCTTGATCGCCTTGATGCGTTCCCAGGGGCTGCGGTCCTCAATGATCTTCAAGGCGCCCTGTGCCTGCAGGGTGTTGCGCAGTTCGATGTTGGCATTGATGGCGATCATGGGCGTGTAGCGGGTCCAGCCGTCGCCGCTGCGGGTGCCGCCATTTTTGTGTTGGTAATAGAGTGTAGCCGGCACGCCGGCGGCCAGGCCGATGATGATGATGGCCAGGCCGGTGACGGCGAGTTTGCCGATGCGGCATTGCAGGCGGTCGCTTAAGCAGAAGCCGGCGACGGCGTAGGGCATGAAGCATTCGCGGGAATCGACAAAGGTGACGCAGGAGATGGTGCCGATGATGAGGATCTGCTCGGGGCCGAGAGATTGCACCCCCAGGAAGCCCCAGATGATGGCGCAGGGGAAGACGTAGGTGTGCAGGTAGTACACGCCGGCTTCGGCGAGGAGCCGGCTGACGACCGTGAGCAGCACCAGCATCCCCGAGATATACATGAGGGCGATCGGCCATTCAAGGTCGATCAGCTGAGTCATCAGCACGAAGGCGATCATGCCGAGGAAGACCATACGCGCGCCCCAGACGGCGTGCACTTCTACGGGGTCGCCGCCTTTCAGCCCAAAGCAGCGGCGCAGGACGGACCCGTAGTAGCGTCGGCCGGTGTACATGAGCACGGCGAACATGCCGATGTAGGCACCGCCGTAGCAGAAGGTGCTATAGGTCGGCTTGAGCATGGTCGCGCCCATGACGACGCCGAAGCCGGCGAGCTTGCCAGTCACAAACCCGTAGAGGAAGGGCGAGAGCCCCAGGGACAGCGAGATGTCCTTGGGCAGAAAATAGGCGAAGCCGATGACCACGAAGAAGAGGGTTGGCGCGAAGAGTGCCCAGATGTGAATGCCGGAGCGGTAGTAGGTCGGGGCCATTTTGAGCAGCGGCGTGAAAATAAATTTGAGTTTGACGGGGATGAGGACGTTTGGCCACCAAGTGGCGGCGCAGTTGTTCAGGTGGATGATGAGTACGGGCACCAGGCCGAGCCAGAAGAGCCGGTTGCGGAAGACGCTGCTGAGGACCTGGCCGGGCTCAGGCATGAGCATACGCATGAATTCCACCGTGGGGTAGGGCAGGTGCTCATGGCTGATCCATTGGCGGTGGACCACCATCGCCAAGCCGGTGGCGGCCGTGCAGATGATGAACATGATCGGCAGCCAGAACAGCAGGGTGTGTCGCCAGGCGCGCCAGGGAATGTCGTGGAACATGGAGATGGTTTCGTCGCCGACGCCGACGCCGTTGACAAAGCCGTCGAGGGCATTGGCGTCCTGACGTGGATTGGCCAGCATAAGCGGCGGGATATGCGAGACGGCGCCGGGGTTGCGAAAGCGGATAGCGCCGGCGAAGGCGACGTCGAAGACGGCGCGGGTGAGGCCTTGGAGTTCTTCCTCGGAGAGCTGGTCATCGTTGCTTTTGAGCAGGTAGCGCGCGTAACCGGGCAGTGGCGGCGGGTTGCTGCGCAGTTCGTCGTGGAAGGCCTTGTCCTGAATGAGACGATTGAATTCGCTGAGGGCGCGGAATTGGCAATCGGGGCTGGGGATGTCGTGCGAGCTGTCGGCCAGCATGGCGAGCAGGTCGGGGCTGAGGTGTTTGCGGATGAGCTCGGCGGCGGGTTGCGGCTGGTCGGGGGGGGCGCTGAGGACGGCGGCGACTTTATGCCAGTCGCTGATGTCATTGAGGGCGATGCGCGGGCTACCGGCTTTCCAGGAGGCGTTGGTGCGGGTGTAATGGTGCGGGAACATGAGCACGTTGGCGAAGTGGTGCATGAGGCCGCGGCCGGGAATGAAGCAGGAGAAGAAGATCAGGGTGATGATGACGGCCAGCTCTTTGCCGCTCAGCGGCCAGTTCTTGCCGCCGCGAGCGAGGAGGGGATTGCCTAGGAGCACAAAGAGAATCAGCGTGCCCATGATGCTGAAGGGCATGAAATTGCCCACCAGGAAGGTGCCGCCGATGACCATGTCGTTGAAGAAGGTGAAACTGCACAGCAGAACGACGCCGATGATGCTGATGATGATGGCGCGAAAGGTCATGATGCCATTCCTCAAAGGCCGCCAGTTGGCGTGGCTTGCGGTTGGGCGCAAAAGAAAAGCATACTATGCATGATACGCGATATTCTGCCAGTAGCGGCCGTGTGGTTGCCATCGGCGCCCGCGCCGGCGCAGTTGTACGCATGGCGCGGGCTGCTTGGTGAGCGTGCTTATTCGAGTATCCAGATGATCATTTCACCGGGGGCGCGGTTTGCCCAGAGGAAATAGGGTATAGCCGTGAGGGTGCATGCGTGGTAGTGGGAATTGTCGGCCGCGTAGAGCTTGTGGTCCCAAACGCTTTTGTCTCGGCGCAGAGCCGGGCCGCTGATGACGGGGATGCCGCCGAGATCGGCGGGGCCCGGGTGGACGGTGAGATCGGCGACGGGTGGCAGGCGCAGGTCGGCGAGGTCCGGGCCGTTGTCCACTTCTTCCAGGCAGTAGACGACGGGGCCGCGCTGGAGGGCGACTCGGCCGGCGTCATGACGGACGGACGGGTGGGCGTAGATGCGCTCCGGCGCCATGGCTAGGCTCAGCTCGACCTTGTCGCCCGCCTGCCACTGGCGGCGGATGACGGCGTAGCCGCGTTCGTTGATTGCGGGAATGGCGATGGCCTTGCCATTGACGTTGAGGGTTGCCTGACGGCACCAGTCGGGGATGCGCAGGGCCAGCGCGAAGGCGCATGGCTGGTCGGGCTGGACGGTGATGGCGACGTCGCCGTCCCAGGGGTAGTTGGTCTGCTGACTGAGGCGGACCTGCTGGCCGGCGACCGTGAAAGCCGCGTCGCAGCTGGCGTAGCTGTGCGCCCAGATGGCCTCGTCGTTACTGGTGTAGAAGGTGCTGCCGATGGACGCGAGTACGCGGGCGATGTTGGGCGGGCAGCAGGCGCAGCCGAACCACTCCTGGCGACGCGGGGATTTCTGGCCGCTGAACTTGTGATATTCTGGATGGCTGGCCAGAAGGTTGTCGTAGAAGAAATGCCGGCCGTCCAGTGACACGCCGCTGATGACGCTGTTGTAGAGCGCGCGTTCCATGACGTCGGCATAGCGGCTGTCGGGATCGCATTCGAGCATGTTGCGGGCAAAGAAGACGAGGGCGATGGCCGCGCAGGTTTCGGCGTAGGCCTCTTCGTTGGGCAGGTCGTAGTCGAAGGTGAAGCGTTCGGCGAAGCGTGACGAGCCGATGCCGCCGGTGATGTACATGCGGCGGGTGCTGATGTTATCCCAGATGCGCCGGCAGGCGTCCAGCAGAGACTGGTCGCCGGTGGCTTTGGCGACGCTGGCCATGCCCGCGTAGAGATAGCAGGCGCGGACGGCGTGCCCCTCGGCGGTGAGTTGTTCGCGGACAGGCAAGTGCGCCTGGAAGACTGCGTAGGGACCGATCTCGGCGGGACCGTGGTTCTTGGGCGCATCACCGCGGGCTTGGCGTTCCTGGTCGTAGTAGTGGGGCTGTTGGCCGCGTTCATTGACGAAGTATTCGGCCAGCTTGAGGTATTTGTCATTGCCGCTGGCTTTGGCGAGCTTGACGAGCGCCAGCTCGATTTCCTCGTGGCCGGGGTAGCCGCGTTTTTGGCCGGGGCCGTGCCCGAACGTCGCGGCAATGTAGTCGGCATAACGGCACATGACGTCGAGCAGGGTGCGCTTGCCGGTGCCTTCGTAGTAGGCGACGGCGGCCTCCATGAGGTGTCCGGCGCAGTAGAGTTCGTGAGCGCCTTCGAGGTTGCTCCAGCGTTTGTCAGGTTCGACAATGGTGAAATGGACATTGAGGTAGCCGTCGGGTTGCTGGGCGGCGGCCATCCAGTCGATGACCTCATCGCAGAGGGCCTGGAGAGTCGGGTCGGGGAATTGCGCGAGGCTGTAGCCGACGGCTTCGATCCACTTGGCGACGTCGGAGTCCCAGAAGATGTGGGGCGGGTTGGGCTGGCCGGGTTTCCACTCCAGTTTCCAGGCGTCGAGGCGGCCGGTTTTCTTGCACTGGTCGTATTCGATGGGGAGGGTGATGTCGCGGTTGACGCGCTGTTTGTCCTGCCAGAAGCCACCGGTGAGGGTGACGGCGGTGACGACGGGGGCGGCGCTGCGGGTGCTGATGTGGTCTTTCATTGACAAGGGCTTTCTGGCTGGGGTGACATCCATGAGTGAGGTGGGTTGGTAGACGTAACAGAGTCTGGCGTCGAGTACTATATCCACAGAGAGCGCCGGAGGTGGCTTGGCGGGCTTTTTTTTCCGCGCAGTGTACAGCGTGGCGTCCTGTTGCAAAAGGCGCAAAGGTTATTACAATAGCGTTCCGGAAGCGCCCGGCGCAGTGCTGGCGCAGGCATGGATTTCACTTCAGGGAGATTGACGTGATGAGAAAACGCAGTGTGGTTGCTCCGGAATGGTGGGATTACACGACGATCAGTGACGATCTGGTCGCCGACGTGGCGAAGCTGACGGTGCGCGACCTGGAGCAGCTGTCGCGGCCGGGCTTCAAGGTAGTGATGTACGACAGCATTGAAGAGTTCTACTTGGCGGAAGCCCTGGAGTATATTGAGGCGTGGCAGCAGTCGACGCCGGACAATCCCTGCGGGGTATGCGGGCCGATTGGGCCGACGGAGCAGCTGCCGTTGGTGGCCCGCATCGTCAATGCCACGGGCATGAATCTCGGGCGCTTGGGCGCGCATTTCTGGGGTATGGACGAATGGGTGGAAAACGGCGTGGCCGTGAGCGCGGATCACCCGTTGTCCTTTTCACGCTGTGACAAGGCGCTGTGCTTTGACCGTATCCGGCCCGAACTGCGCCTGCCGGAAGCGAACATGCATTTCCCCACCGGCGATCTGTCCGTATACAGCCGGAGTTTTGACAGCGTCCGCTGCCGCTTGATGCAAGGGGGGCAGGGCGACACCAAGCACTGGGCGTTCAACGACCCGGTGAAGCGCGCCGGTGCCTACGCCGAGCGGCCGCCGACCCCGGCCGAGTACCGGCAGCTGGCCACCCGCATCGTGGACCTCCATCCGATGACGGTCATGCAGAACGCTCGGACGTCTGGCGGCGGCAATATCTCCATGGTGCCGACCGTGGCGGCGACGGTGGGGCCGCAGGAGACCTGGAAATGCGACAAAGTGTCCATCTGGCAGGCCGGTTGCCACGACAACGCCTTTGGCATGCGCCTGACCACGTTCATGATCAGCAAGGGCCTGGCGGATTCGGCGGTGCCCATGAGCCTGCTGGCGGATCATCCCAATGTCCAGTTCAATTTCTATCGCCCGGGCATTGGCCCCTGCGCCGTGGAGATGCACTAATGAGCGAAAAACCACGAGTTTTGGCCCTGGTGGCCCATCCGGACGACATTGAATTCATGTTTGCCGGCACCATGCTGATGCTGCAGGCGCGAGGCTGGGAAATGCACTGCATGACCATTGCCAACGGCAGCTGCGGCACGGCGGTGGACGACGTCGAGACGATCGTCGCCAAGCGGCGCGCCGAGGGCCAGGCGGCCTGCAAATTGGCTGGCGCCGTCTGGCACCCGGCGGTGTGCAACGACCTGGAGGTGTTTCACAACTGGGACGTCATCAGCCAGGTCCTCAGCGTGGTGCGCGACGTCCGTCCGCAGATAGTGCTGACGCAGTCGACGGACGACTACATGGAGGACCACATCAACAGCTGTCGTGTCGCCGTAACGGCGACATTTTGCCGTGGCATGCGCAATGCCCAGTGTCGGCCGCCGCGCCCGCCCATTCAGGACGACGTGGTGGTCTATCACGCGATTCCGCACGGCCTGATGGACCCGTTCCGGCGCCGCATCGAGCCGGAATTCTTTGTCAATATCGCGCCGGTCATGCAGATGAAATGGGACATGCTCAGCTGCCATAGCTCGCAAAAGGAATGGCTGGATGTGAGCCAGGGCATGGACGCATACCAGAAGGTCATGGTGGGCTTCGCTGAGGAACTCGGACGACGCTCCGGGCGTTTCACGCATGCCGAAGGCTGGCGTCGGCGCTCGTGGCTGGGTTTCTCCGCAGAGGAAAAAGATCCGCTCCGGGACGCTCTCGGCGACGACGTCGTCATGAACCCGCTCTGGCATTAGCTCGTTTTGTTTACCGCAGCTTGCGCCGATTCACGCAGGGTATTGCTGACGCGTCTTGCCGCCGCGCGGCAATTCGCGCCGCCGGGATACCGCCGCGAGGGCATTTTCTCCGTAGCCGCACGGCGCGCCGTGCGGCTTTTTGGCGTTTGTTGTGGGTGAGAATTCCGTTGTTTTGCTGCGGACTGCCAGGCAAGTCATGCTATATTACAAGTTTTCGCAATAACGTGTGGCAGTCGGCAGTACCGCAAGCCTGCCGGCGTTTGTTTTGCCTAATAGTTTAGAAGGCGATTGAAGGAGCGGATAATGAGGCGGACATTGGTGCGTGACGCGCTAGCCAGCCGTGAGTACGGCGAAGAGATGACGGTTGCTGGCTGGGTGCGTACTCGTCGGGATTCGAAGGCGGGCATGTCGTTTGTGGAATTGAATGACGGCTCCTGCATGAGCAATCTGCAGGTTCTGGCGCCGGCGAGTCTGGCCAATTATGCATCCGAGGTTACGCGTCTGCATCCCGGCGCGTCGATAAAAGTGACGGGGCTGCTGCTAGAGTCGCCGGCTGCCGGTCAGGCCGTTGAGTTGCAAGCCACGACCTTGACTGTGCTGGGCTTCTGCGATCCGCTGGAATACCCTTTGGGCAAGAGCCGTATATCCTTCGAGCGTCTGCGTGAAGTCGCCCATCTGCGGGCGCGCACCAACACCTTCGGGGCGGTGGCGCGGGTACGCAACGCCCTGGCCTTTGCCACTCACCGCTTCTTCCAGGAGCGGGATTTCTACTACTTCAACGCGCCGATCATCACCGCCAGCGACTGCGAAGGCGCCGGCGAGATGTTCCAGGTTACGACCCTCGACCTGGAGAAACCGCCGCGCGATCCCGACAGCGGCAAGATCGACTTCAAGCAGGATTTCTTTGCGCGGCCGGCCAACCTCACGGTCAGTGGCCAGCTGGAAGCCGAAACCCATGCCTGTGCCCTCGGCAATGTCTATACCTTCGGACCGACCTTCCGCGCCGAAAACTCCAACACGACCAGGCATCTGGCCGAATTCTGGATGATCGAACCGGAAATCGCTTTTGCCGATCTCAATGACGACGCTGATCTGGCTGAGGACTATCTGCGCTTCCTGTTCCAGGAAGTACTCGCGCGTTGCCCCGAAGACCTCAAATTCTTCGACCAGCGTGTGGAGAAGGGCCTGCTGGCAAACCTCGAGGCCCTCGCCAAGGCGGAGTTTACCCGCATCAGCTATACCGAGGCCATTGCCCTGCTGGAGAAGGCGGCGGACAAATTTGAGTTCAAGCCCTACTGGGGCGCGGACCTGCAGTCCGAGCACGAACGCTATTTGGCCGAGGAGCTCTTCCACGGGCCGGTGATTGTGATGAACTACCCGAAAGAGATCAAAGCCTTCTACATGCGCCTGAATGACGACCAGAAGACGGTCGCGGCCATGGACGTGCTGTTGCCGACGGTCGGCGAGATCATCGGCGGCAGCCAACGCGAGGAACGCCTGGATGTGCTGGAAGCACGCATCCGCGACATCGGCATGACGCCGGAGGATTACTGGTGGTATTGCGATTTGCGGCGCTTCGGGACCGTGCCGCATGCGGGCTTCGGCCTGGGTTTTGAACGCATGGTGCGTTTTTGTACGGGCATGGGTAACATCCGTGATGTTATTCCCTTCCCGCGCACGCCCCAAAGCGCTGAGTTCTGAGTGGGCCCTGGTTCTCAAGACTGGCCGTGCTGGTGAAGCGGCAGGCCGGTCGAGGACGAGGTCGGACACGCCGGACAGCCCCCCCCTCGGGCGTATCGGCTGACGATAGTACGAGCACTGGCTAGAACGAAAGAAGGCTGAAAAGTATGGGCGGTTTCTTTGGCGTCGTTTCTGCAGGTAGTTGTGTTCAGGATCTTTTCTTTGGCACCGACTACCATTCGCACCTGGGCAATCAGCGTGGCGGTATGATGGTTTGGGGCGAAAAAGGTTTCAAACGCTTTATTCATGACATTACCAACGCGCAATTCCGCAGCAAGTTCCAAGTTGACGTCGAAGCGCTCAAGGGCAATCGCGGCATTGGCTGTATTAGCGATACGGGTGATCAGCCGTTGATTGTCACGTCGCACTTGGGCACTTTCGGCATCACCACTGTCGGCGTGATCAACAACCTTGGTGAGCTCAGCCGCAACGCCTTCCGCAGCACCCGCGCGCATTTTGCCGAAATCCTGGGCGAAGGCGTGAATCCCACCGAGATGGTCGCCTCACTCATCAGTCTAGAAGCCAATTTTGCCGACGGCATCCGTTCGGCGCAGGATAAGATTCAGGGCTCCTGTTCCATGCTGCTGTTGGCCAAGGAGGGCGTGTACGCCGCGCGCGATCGTTATGGACGCACGCCGGTGATCATCGGCCAGAAGAGTGACGGCAGTCTGGCGGCGACCTTTGAGACCTGCGCACTGGACAACCTCGGCTACAAAGTCGTGCGCTGGCTGGGGCCTGGCGAAGCCGTGCTGTTGCACGAACGCAATGGCATACAGCAGATTCTGCCACCCCGCAAGACCATGCGGATGTGCGCGTTCCTGTGGATCTATTACGGCTTTCCCGCATCATGTTACGAAGACATCAACGTGGAGGATGTCCGCTATCGCTGCGGCATGGCTTTGGCGGCACGGGATGGCAAACTGGACGTGGACGCGGTGGTGGGCGTGCCGGATTCGGGCACTGCGCATGCGTTGGGCTATTCGCACGCGTCGGGCCTGCCCTACAAACGTTCGTTTGCCAAGTACACACCGACTTGGCCGCGGAGCTTCATCCCCAGCGACCAGCCGACCCGCGAGCTCGTCGCACAGATGAAACTGATTGCCATTGAGCACTTTATACGCGATAAGAAGCTGTTGTTTTGCGAAGATTCCATCGTGCGTGGGACGCAGTTGCGCGACACCTTCAAGCGCTTGCCCGAGCTGGGCGCCAAGGAGATACACGTGCGTTCGGCTTGTCCGCCCATCCTGTTCAATTGCAAGTACTTGAATTTTTCCCGTTCGCGGGCCTTGCTGGAATTGGCGGCGCGCCGGGCCATCCAGCATCTTGAGGGCGACTGCGAAGCGAATCTGGATCAGTACACGGATTGTACTACTGAGAAATATGCGGCGATGATCGATCACATCCGTGAAGATCTTGGGCTGACGTCCTTGAAGTACCAGCGCCTGGATGATATGATTGCGGCGATTGGTATCCCGAAGGAATGCCTCTGTACCTACTGTTGGGATGGCTGCGAGCATGAAAATCCCGGGGACGAATAGATAGCACGACCGTTGGCCTTGCGCCGATCGGCCACCAGTTGAGGAAAACATGCCATGAAGTATTTATCGCGTGAGGTCTTTGCCTTGGGGCTGGTTCTGGTGCTGCATATGGGTGCCGTATCGGTGTTTGCTGAAAGCTGGCCCCAGGCTGGCGTGGTGACGGCGACGCAGGTGAATGTCCGTGCCCGTCCCAGTACGCATTATGAGCGCATAGGCCAGTTTCGCAAAGACGATATCCTCACCGTCGTGAGCATGAAAGATGGCTGGTATGAAGTCGAGCTCAATGACAATTTTGTCTGCTGGGTGACGGCCGACAGCGTCGCTGTCAATGGCGACGTCTTGACGGAGCCTTGTCTGCTTTACTCTGGCCCCAGTCTGGTGTTCACGTCCTTTGGCCAGGTGGGCAAGGGCAGCACGTTGACGATCGTCGGGGCGGAGGCTGACAACTGGCGGCAGGTGCGGGTGCCGGAGAAGGCGACGGCATGGGTGAGCGCGGACTACATTGCCCTGCAGGACCCGCCGGCACCAGTCAAGGCCGAGGTGGTCAAGAGCGCTGCGCCGGCGCCGGCGCAGGTGGCTCCACGCCTGACTGAAGAGCTCGCCCGTCAACAGGCGAGTCTGCAGGTGGAGGCCGAACGCCTGGAGGCCTTGCAGGCCGAAGCCGAGCTGATCAAACAGCACACCGCTGAACGGGAAAAGGAAATCGCCGTTCTGCGCGCGGAGGAAGAACGCATGCAGGCGATGAAAACCGACGCCGCCAAGCAGCTTGAGGCGGCCTTGATGGCCCGCGAGAAAGCCGATACCTCAGCCCGTCTGGAACAGATCCGCCTGGAAGACTTGAAGAAAGAGGCGGAAAAAAAGGCGCAGACGGTTAGTGCCGAGCGGGCTAACTGGGAAGCCGAGGCCAAACGTCACGCAGACGCGTTGGCCAAGGCCAAGGCCGAAGCCGACCGGCTGGCTGCCGTCGCCAAGGCCGAAGCCGACCGCCTGGCCAAAGAACAGGCTGGTGCCGCTGCCCAGGCCGAAGCCTTGCGCGCGAAGGTCGTCGCCGCTGAATCCGCAATCAAGGACGGCAGCACCCGCCATGCCGAACTGCAGTTGGCCATCGCCGATGTGGAAAAAGAAAAGAACGAAGCACAGGAGCGACTGACAAAACTCCAGGAGGAGAAAAAAGCGGTCGATCTACAGGTGCAACGGGAAAATGAACTGCTGAATGCGCTGAAACAGCAGGCGGCGGCTATTACCCAGGAAAAACAGGCCGTCATGGTCCAAATTGAGCAGGCCAAGAAGGAACGCGAGGAACTCGAAAACAAACGCTTGGCCGAAGACAAAGCCCGTGCCGATGCCGACGCCAAACGTCTGGCCGCAGAGGCCGCAGAGAAGGCCCGCGCCGACGCCGACGCCAAACGCCTGGCCGCCGAAGCCGAAGAGAAGGCCCGCGCCGACGCTGAAGCCAAACGCCTGGCCGCCGAAGCCGAAGAGAAGGCCCGCGCCGACGCTGAAGCCAAACGCCTGGCCGCAGAGGCCGAAGAGAAGGCCCGCGCCGACGCCGAGGCCAAACGGCTTGAGGCAGAACGGCTGCGCCTCGAGGCAGAAAAGCTACCGCCGAAGTTCAGCGGTAATGGTCTGCTGGTGCCCCTGCGGCCCAACAGTGCCGGCAAGGCCACGCATGCCTTGTGCGAGCCCCGCGGTGAGCGGAAAGAGCTCGTGGCCTACTTGATAGCGCCGTATATCAATCTGCGGGAATGGGAAGATATGCGGGTGCAATTGGATGGCATGGACGTCCGTCCCGAAAACTGGCGCTACCCACTGATTGAGGTTCGTTCCATTCGTCCCGAACCCAAATGACAGCAGTGCCAGGTTGAGCAATGACCGTGCCGGGCTGAGCAATGCCGGCGTAGTGTTTTATCATCAAGGAGTTGATTATGAAGTACAGTGTGACCACAGTGTGTCTGCCCGCCCTGGACATGGCACAGCAGGCGGCGCTCCTGCAAAAGCTTGGTTTCGACGGCGTTGAACTGCGGGTCCGGCGGGTGTCTGACGAGGTGCGCGCCAAGGCCGAACCGAGCAGCTGGGGCTATCACGTGAACGACGTCACGCCAGAGAATTTTGCGGAGAAGGCCCCGGCGATCCGGCAGATACTGTCGGATCATGGCTTGTCGTTGGCTGGTTTGGCGACGAACATGACTTGTCTCGACCTCGAGCAGTTCAAGCACGCGCTGGAAGGCGCGGTTGCCGCCGGGGCGCCCTTTATTCGTCTGGCTGCTGCGGCGGGCTACACGGGCAAGGACGGCGAGAACTACTGGTCCATTTACGGCGAGACTGTTGCCGGTTACGCGCGTTGCCTGGAATTGACCCAGGGCAGTGGCGTCAAGTTGGTGCTGGAGATGCATGGCGGGACGATTCACCCGAGCGCGTCGCTGGCCTATCGGATTCTCAGCCAGTTTTCGTCGTCGGCGGTGGGTGTGATTTACGACCCGCAGAACATGGTGAAGGACGGCTTTGAGACGCCGGCGTTGGCGCTGTCGCTGCTGGGCGATTATCTCGCGCATTGCCATTTTGGGGCGCATCGGCCGTTCCCCGGCGACAAAGACGCCAAGGGTACCGCGCAGTGGAAGTGGGAGGCCTGCAGCATGGCCGAAGGCCTCTTCAATTTCCCGCTGATTATCAAGTTGTTGCAGAAGCAGCAATACAGCCACTTTATCACCATCGAAGACTTCCGCGCCAATATCGCCCCGGAACTGAAATTAGCCGAGGGCATCCAGTATCTGCGGTCCTTGGAGGGGCAGGCGTAAGGACGCCGGATCAGCGCCGGCGGTGACGACAGCGGCCACATTGGCCGCTGCCGTGTGCGGTCAAGCTGCTCCCGGAGACCAACTATGCAAGGAAAAGTCATTATCCTGGTGGATGGGCCGGCGGTGTTGTTGCGGGTGCCGGCGTTGCTTAACGGTTTGCGCGCGGCCGGGTTGTCGGTGACGGTCGCCAGCAGCGAGTCCGCCAATATCTTCATGCCGCCTTTGGCGTACTCGGCGATGTCCGGCCATGCCTCGTTATCCTTTGCGGCATTGAGCAGCGAACGGCTGCATGAGGCCGATCTGGTGATGGCCGCGCCGCTATCCCTGCAGCTGCTGGAGTTGCTGGCGGGGGAGGGCTGGGAAGAACGCCGTCAGGCGCTGAAGCGGCCGCTACTGGTCGCACCGGCACTGTTGCCGACGGACCTGCAGCCGGCTTTTTTGGACGAACTGGCGGCACGGTTGGGGCCGCAGTTTGCGCTAATCCGGCCTAGCGCGGCGGCCGAGCCGCTCGGCGCTTTGGGTACGCTTTGCGTGGCCTCGGTGGAGCAGTGCCTGGAAGCGGCACTGACGGCATTAACGCCGCCGGACTGTCGTGACATGCGTCTGCTGGTCACGGCTGGGCCGACGGCAGAGGACGCCGATCCCGCGCGCTATGTGACCAACCGTTCCACGGGGCGCATGGGCGTGGCCTTGGCGGTGAAGGCAGCGCGACGCGGCGCGAAAGTACTGTTGATTCACGGGCCGATGACCTGGCCGGTGCCGCCGCATGCGGGCATCGAGTGCTGCGCCGTGCGCAGCGCCCAGCAGATGTACGACGCGGTCATGGCGCGGCTGCCTGAGCATAACGCCGCCATACTGTGCGCGGCGGTGGCCGATTATACGCCGGTGGCCTACTCCCGGGAAAAGATCAAAAAGGGCCAGGAAAGTACGTTCAGCTTGCTTTTGCAGCGTACGCCGGACATTCTGGCAGCGGTGGGCGCCTTGTCCTCGCGACCCTTTTTGGTCGGTTTTGCGGCTGAGACGCATGAGGTCGAGGCCAATGCGCGCGAAAAGTTGTACCGCAAGGGCTGTGATATGCTCTGTGCCAATGACATATCCGAGGCCGGCAGCGGTTTTGCGGTAGCAACCAATCGGGTGACGGTGCATCTTCGCGATGGCAGCAGTATCGAGTTGCCGATGCAGAGCAAACTGGAAGTCGCCGATGCCATTCTGGACCTGATGCTGGCCCGCTGGCAATCGGGGCGCTGATGCCCGCCGATGGCGCGGACCGCCCTCTGCGGAGCGATGTTGGTTTATCGCGGACTTATTGTTGACCTAATCGTTGTTGAGAGAGAAAGGGACGCCGATGGCGGTCACGCAATTGGAGCAATTTTTGTATCAGGCGTTGTACGACGCCGCATTTGCGCTCCTCGCGGCGCAGCCGTGGAAGACACTCGGCGAGGACGACGTCTTCGCGGTGCAAAATCCCGATGACGGCGAATTGCAGTTCGCAAAAATCACCGGCCGCGAAGGCGACCAGTGCGAACTGACCATCTTCAGCGGCGCTCGCGGTTTGGACATACTGTGGTCCTTGAGCAACACGCAGGACATGGCTTTTGTCAGCGACATCTGCTGCGACGTGCCCGGGCTGTGTTTTGCCGCGGTGCCCAAGGGTATGCTGGACAGTCTGGACCGCGATATTGTCGCGGCCATCACTCTGCCGGAGGCCTTTGACGGCAATTATCCGGTTTGTCGCAGTCTTAGGCCGGGGTATTATCCCTCACGCCTGAGCATCAGTGACATATGCTTGCTGGCGCATATTCTGCGCCAGGCGACGGTGCTCGTGCGCGAGATCCAGAGCGGAGCGGTGTCCCTGGCGGTGGTGCCGGGTCACGAAGATGACTACGTGGCGAGGCTGGCCACCAAGGATGAACAGGGCGCCATCGCCTGGCGGACGGACCGCGTCACCATGATTCTCGACGAGCTGTTGCCGCGGTCAACGCCGATTGCGGACAGCGACGCGCTGGCGGCAGTCGCCGCTAAGCGCGCCGGCAAGCAGGAAGTGCGCCTCGAACTGCTGCTGGCGCCGCCCGATCCCGCACAGGCCGACGAGAACGGCGCCGTCCCTGCGACCTATGTCTTCCTCGTCAGCGATCATCAAAGCCGCAGCCCGCTTTGTGCGCAAATCGCCATGCCCGGCGCATCGCTGCCGGAATTTCGCCAGGGGCTGCCGGCGGTACTGCTGGAGCTCCTCGGACGCCTGCCCGCGCGGCCAAGGCGGGTTCACGTCGAACTGCTGTCGCTCCAGGACAGCATGAGCGAAATGCTGGCCGCCATGGGTATCGCCCTGGATCAGCACGCCATGCCGCCGGAATGCGCCAAAGAACAGGCTGCGTTGCTCAAGCAGGTCGCCGAATTGGACATGCCATTGCCCGCGACGCTGTGGTTCTGAAAGGGCGCGTCCCGCCGCGCTTGCGCGCAAGATCAAGAGTAGGTGATCTTCTTGGGTAGGTCTGGTGGTGGTCCCGCCGCGCATGCGCGCAAGATCAAGATGGTAGCGGACGATGGCGTCGCGCCGCGCACCGGTGGTCCCGCCGCGCATGCGCGCAAGATCAAGATGCATCTGGCGCGGCACCACTCGCGACTCCTTTCGGTAGTCCTGCCGTCTGCTGGGCGAACGCTTACCTGGATGTGGTGACCCAGCTGCCTCTGCCAGAGGTTCCGTGCAAATCGCAACTCTGATTTGGATTTTACGCAAATAGGGGGCTGTTGTACTGCAAAAGCCAGGAGACCAGCCATGATCGAAAGAAAAATAACGCCGTACTTACTGGAAATGGCCCGCTATTTTCCGGTGGTGACCATCATGGGGCCCAGGCAGTCCGGCAAGACGACCTTGGCAAGAACCATATTTCCCAACCATGTGTATGTGAATTTGGAGGATAAGGCAGCACGTGAAATCGCCCTGAGTGACCCCAAGACGTTTTTTTTCTCTGTACAAAGCTCCGGTTATTGTCGACGAGATTCAACGGGTCCCGGACTTGCTGAGTACCATTCAAGTCCTTGCCGATGAAACTCGCGAAAAAGGTCGCTTCATATTGACCGGTTCTCATCAGCCAAAATTACATGCGGAGATTTCACAATCTCTTGCTGGGCGTACCGGCATTTTGCATTTGCTTCCGCTCTCAATTGAGGAACTCTCCAAGGCTGATGTTTCCCTGTCACGTGACGACTATCTTTTCAATGGCTTCATGCCTCGGTTGTATGACGAAAATATTCGGTAAACGGCTAATCAAGGCTCCCAAAATATTCTTCACTGATGTTGGTCTTGCCGCCTTTCTGCTCGGAATCGAAAGAGTGTCGCAAATTGCCCGCGACCCGCTTCTTGGCGGCTTGTTCGAAAATATGGTTGTTATGGAAGCACTGAAAGCTCGTTACAACGCAGGAAAACAACAACCGGAACTTTATTATTTCCGTGTGCAAGGGCGGAATGAAGTCGATCTTATTCTGAACGATAATCGACAATTGACTCCGGTAGAAATCAAAGCTGGCATGACCTTCGATCCATCGTTTGCCAACGACCTCAGAAAATTTCTCACCTTTGCTAAAGATTGCGTCAATCCAACGGTTCTCTATGCCGGGGATACGACCGCGACCATTCATGGTGTGAAATTTGACAATTTTACAAACACCTGCCAGCTCTTTGGCACGTGATTGCCGTCACCGGGGCAGCAGTTGTTGGCGGAGTTGTTTGAGCCAGGCGATGGCTTCGGCGACATCGCGTTGCTGTTCTGGTCCCAGTGGCAGTTCGCGTTCGATGATCAGCGGGCCGCGGAAGCCATGGCCGACCAGCTGCGCCAGGAGCTCGGCGAAGCGGGTGTCGCCCTTGCCCAAGGGCGTTTCCTTGCCCATTTGACCTGCCTGCTCGGGACGGCGGGCATCTTTGCAATGCACGACGGCAACGCGATCCGCGAGGAGGGTGAGGAAATCGGCTGGGTCGTCTTGGTTGTAGATCAGCAGGTTTGCCGGGTCGAAATTGACGCCGACGTTGTCCATGCCGATGTCATTGAAGGTCTGTTGCAGCTCATGGGCGCTTTCCGGGCCGGTTTCGAAGAGGAATCGCTGGCCATTTTCGTTGGCGAAGCGGGCGACTTGGCGCAGGTCGTCAATGAGCTGTTCGTACTCGTTGCTGTCGTTTGCGGGCATTTTGCCCACATGGCAGGTGATGAGGTCGATGTGGTGCCGGCGGGCCCAGAGCATCTGCCGGCAGGCAGACGCAATGCGGCTGGCGCGGGGTTGCGGCGGGGTCAGGCCGAAGCCGCTGCCGGCGGCCGTGAAGCGCTGAGCGGGGAAAGACAGGAACAGCGACACGGCTTTGATGGCATGGTCGGCGAGCAGGCGCATGAGCGCGGCACTGTTGTCGGCGCCTTGCGGGCCATGCAGCCAGTCTTCGCCGACGCGGGCGAGCTGGCAGCATTCGAGGCCGGCCTGACGTAGGAATTGCAGGCGCTCAGGGGTGATGTCCGGCAGCCGCAAGAGAGTGCCGATGTTCAAGGCCTGTGGCATGATCAGATGCTCCGTCGGTGTCAATGGGGGGACTTGGAGTGCTGGGCGCGGCACGCATGCCGCCTGGAGTGCTTGTGGGAGTGCTCGCCATACCGTGAAAGATAAAAGGCCATGTCCCACGTGCAACACGTGCATGGCCGAGGGATGGCGGCATCAAGACCTGAGGAATTTGAGATCTTCGGCACTGAGTTTGGATTCGAAGTCGGACTTGTTGGTGGCTTTCATGTAGGCCTCCATGCCGGAGATGCGTCCTTCCTTGAGCAGGGCCATGAGTTCGCTGTCCATGGTTCTCATGCCGCGGCCGCTGGACTGCTCAATGATACTGCGGATATTGGCAATGGCGCCCTCGCGGATGGTTGCCGGCAGCGCTTCGTGGCGGAGGAGGATTTCGTGGACGGCGACGCGGCCCTTGCCATCGGCAGTCCGGCAGAGCAGCTGTGAAATAACCGATGCGAGCGACTGGGAGAGCATGGCACGGATTTGCGGCTGCTGCTCGGCGGGGAAGGTGTCGATAATGCGGTCGACGGTCTTGGGCGCGTTGTTGGTGTGGAGGGTGCCGAAGACGAGCATGCCCATGGACGCACAGGTCAAAGCCAGGTTGATCGTCTCCAGGTCGCGCATTTCGCCGACGAGGATGATGTCCGGGTCGGCGCGCATGGCGCCGCGCAGAGCGACGCTGAAGGCCGTGGTGTCGGCACCGACTTCGCGCTGGACGATGATGGATTTTTTGTTTGGGTGGACGAATTCGATCGGGTCTTCGATGGTGATAATGTGCCTGGCCTGGGTATTGTTGATGTAGTCGATCATGGCGGCCAGGGTTGTGGATTTGCCGCTGCCGGTCGGGCCAGTCACCAGCACGAGACCGCGCGTGTACTGACAGACTTCGTGGAGGACGGGCGGCAGATGCAGTTCCTCAATGGTCTTGATGCGAGTCGGAATGATACGCAGAATGGCGCCCGGGCCGAAGTGATTGAAGAGGTAGTTGACGCGGAAACGAGCCAAGCCGGGAATCTCGTAGGCGAAGTCCTGGTCGAGGTTTTCCTTGTACCAGTCCCATTTGGCATCGGTGGCGATTTCGTGGAGAATGTCCTCCATTTCCTCGGGACTGATGGCAGGAAAATCCAGTGGCGTGAGTTCGCCGTGGATACGGGTTTTGGGTGGCAGAGTGGAGCAGAGGTGCAGGTCTGAGCCGCCCTTGCCGACCATATCACGCAGGAAGTCATCAATTCTGGCCATGAGCATGTCCTTCTATCGTTAAGCTGAATCGCGGGTTGTGCTGTTTGTAGTGGGGGCAAGTGAACGATGGCGTGCCGCCGCGGGAACGCCGCCGGCTAGAACCACTTCCGTTTCTGATTGCTGCCGGTAGCGGCGGCCGCTGCGGTGGCTTCGGCTTTCCGGGTGCCCATGCGTTGCGCTTCGAAGACCTGCATTTCGCGGATAAGCTCCTGGTTCTTCACGTAGGGGATGGTCTGGTCGTAGCTGCGGACGCCAGCCTTGAAGAGGTCGACGTGGCTTTGCTCCATGGTGCTCATGCCGATGTTGCGGCCGGTCTGGAGGGTCGAGTCGATCTGGAAGGTCTTGCCTTCGCGAATCAGATTAGAGATGGCCAGGGTGCCCAGCATGATCTCGGCGCCCATGACCACGCCGTCGCCATTGATGTTGGTATAGAGCTGTTGACAAATGACGCCCTTGAGACTTTCGGCGACCATCGCGCGGATCTGCGCCTGCTGATTGTAGGGGAAGACGTCGAGAATGCGGTTCATGGTGTCAGCGGCGCTGCTGGTGTTGAGAGTGCCGATGACCAAGTGGCCGGTCTCAGAGGAGTGGATGGCCATCTCGATGGTTTCCAGGTCGCGCATTTCGCCGATGACGATGACGTCGGGGTCTTCGCGGAGGGCCGCGCGCAGGGCGTTGCCGAAGGAGCGTGTGTGGCTATTCAACTCGCGCTGGGTGACGTTGCAGCCCTTGGGATGATGGATGATCTCAATAGGGTCTTCGACACTGATGATGTGGTCTTTGCGGTTGCGGTTGACGTAGTCGACCAGCGCGGCGAGAGTAGTCGACTTGCCGCAGCCAGCAGGCCCGGTGACCAGAATTAGCCCCTGGTTGTTTGTGGTCAGCTTTTCCACAATTTCGGGATTCTTGAAGCCGAGATCGCGGATGGAGCGCACGGTCGAGTCGATGATGCGGTAGGCGCCCGCCACGCCCAAGCGCTGCTTGAGCAGATTAGTGCGGTAGCGATCTTGGAGGGTGATGCTGTAGCTGTAGTCCAGATCATGGTTGGCAATGAACTCTTCGCGCTGTTCTTCTGTCAACGGCGCTAAATTCAGGCGTTCGGAGGCCTCCTGCGAGAGGATATTCTGCCCAGGAACGTACACGACTTCCTTGTAGCGACGGACGAAGGGGTAGGCGCCAGCCGAGAGGTGGACGTCACTGCATTTTTCTTGGCGCGCTCGGTGCAGAAAGTCGTTGAGGAGATTTTTGGCCTGCGGGTAATCCAAGCCGGCGGCTTCATTGAGGTCTGGCCAGCCCTGTAGCCAAGACGGTGCGTTGGCGGGGGACAGCGGCGCGGCATTGGAAATTGCCGTGGGACTGGCGGGGGGCGCCGTGGGGGGAGTGGGGGGAGTGGGGCGAGTGGTCGGCGCGGCCGGAGCCCTTGGCGTCAGGGGGGCGCTGCTAGGCGAGAAGATGCTGCGGCTGGGGAAACCGAACACGTCGGCTTCCTGTTTGCTCATGTCTTTGAGTTCGTTGAGCCGGTCGATGTTCGCGCAGAGCTCATTATCGTGAGCGACTTGGATAATGAGGTCGACAGTCGGCGTCAGGTCTTCCCCCTCTATCGCATCCAGGACGGCGGTGCAGTCTTCGGCACTGAGTAATTTTTCTGAAACAACGTGATAGCAAAACCAGTCAATGTGCTTGGTGATATTTTTCTCGTTCATCAAAGACCTCAGTAGATGTGATTGGAGGAAAAAGAGCCTAAGTAGAATAGCCCCGAAAAGGCAAATTTAAATGTGATTTAGTAGAAAATGAAAAGGTTGATGTAGGCGGTCACCCAGTGATAATGGCGGCCAGTAATGTAACTATCCGGCACGATGGGATGCAACGTGTCTTGCCAATGTGGCGCCCTCCGGGCGCAATTCTAACTTGTTATCATACCCCAGGTTGCGGCGCCCTCCGGGCGCCTCACTTGGGGGTATGCATGGTACGGCCCTCCGGGCCGAACTTGGCCGACCTGCATTTGAGTGCCGCGAAGCGGCAGAAGCGCTGAAAGCGCGAAACAGTCCAGCCCAGGGCAAGCAGCGCCGAAGGCGCGCGCCGCCCTGGGTAACGCGCCATTTTTGTTCGTGTTCCTCGGCCTCTTTGGCCCCAGTCGGCGAAGCTGACTGGAGCCAAAGAGGCAATGGAACTCACTTGCTTACCTGGGATTGACATCGGTGGCAGGTTTGGCCGCCATTATCACTGGGTGACCGATTACAGGTTGATTTTCTCCCGTCTGGCGGGGAAAACGCCCATGTCGTCTTATATTTGGAGCTGCGGTGGTGGCCTGTGGCGCTGCTGTCGGTGCTTGGTTGGTTGTTGAGCTGGCGCGTGGCGACGTGCGCATTGAGGTCTGTCATCTGCAGTCCTAAGCGGGTTGCAGCAAAGGGAATACAGGTGTTTCATGCCTTCACAGAATGAATTATGGTATGCGGCTCGGATGACTCGGGTGGTGTATCGGCCGCCGCGTCTGCTGGAGACCTTTGGCGAAACCGTTGTGCAGTACTATGTGTTGTCCGAGGTCCCTGACGTGGACGAGAAGGTCCGCATGCGCCGGGGCGTGGTTCGTTCCGCCAGGCCGCGTGTCATCACGCCCCATTATTTCCTCCATGAGGCTTTGGACAATTTTGGGGAGGACGCCCGGCGCTACTTTGGGGATGTGTTGAGCCGCAAGGACAGCATGCGCATTGTGCAATACGGCCTGCGTTTCGAGAAGGAGGAGCATAACGAAGAGCTGCTCGGTGGCATGGTTGATGATATCGCCGAGCAGGTCGCCAAAGACGCCCAGGACAATTTGCGGGAGTTGCGCGGGGTCATGGTTGGGCCAGACCCGTTCTGGGAAGTGTCTCTGCTTGTTTTCCTCAATGAGCTGGTGAATCGCTCCGGTCCGCGCAATGCCCGGGAACTAGCCGCACGCGGCCTGCTGGACCTCGAGGGCGGCGTGCCTTGGGCAGTGCGTAATGAGATTCGCGACGATTTTGCCGCCGTGGACAGCCGGGATAAGGCCGAGGCCCTCGGCAAAAAACTGCGTGACTACGGCGTTTTTGATGAATACGAGGATCGCTTCTTCGATCTCTACCAGAAATACCGTTGACGCCCGGTTGACGCGTGCAGGCCAGCCGGGCTGACCAATCAGTCGATAAGCGCAGCGGCTTCCTCCTGCAATTGCTTGAGGTGCTTGGCGCTGATGGTGCTTTCGGCGTAGACTTTCATGGTATTTTCGGTCCCGGATGGACGGATAGCGACCCAGCCGTGCGCCGTGCACAGCTTCAGGCCGCCGATATCGGCCTGATTGCCGGCGGCGCGGGTGAGTTTGGCGGTGATGGGGTCGCCGCCAAGGGTTGTTGCCGTGATGTCCTCGGGTTTGCGGGCGGCGAGGCGCGCCTTCTGTTCGGGGGTGGCGCGTGAGTCGATGCGGCCGTAGAACGTCTCACCGAATTCGGCGACGAGGTTCTGGTAATGCTCAGCGGGGTCACGGCCGGTGACGGCGGTGATCTCGGCGGCCAGGAGGGCGAGGATGAAGCCGTCCTTGTCGGTCGTCCATACTTGGCCATTTTTGCGCAGGAAGCTGGCGCCGGCGCTTTCTTCGCCGCCGAAGCCCAGCGACGAGTCAAGCAGGCCGCTGACGAACCATTTGAAGCCCACGGGCACTTCCACCAGTCGGCGGTCGAGTTTCGCGGCTACCTTGTCAATCATGCAGCTGCTGACGATGGATTTGCCGACTCCGGCCTGCCGGGGCCACGCGGTGCGGGTGCTGAAGAGATACTGGATGGCGACGGCCAAGTAGTGATTGGGATTCATCAGGCCGGCGCTGGGGGTGACAATGCCGTGGCGGTCGAAATCGGGGTCATTGCCAAAGGCGATGTCGTAGTCGTTGCGCAGGCGGATGAGGCCGCCCATGGCGAAGGCCGACGAGCAGTCCATGCGGATGCGGCCGTCGTGATCCAGGCGCATGAAACGGAAACTGGGGTCGGCATGGCCGTTAATGATGGTGATGTCAAGGCCGTAATGCTCGGCGATGGCGCGCCAGTAGTTGATGCCGGCGCCACCCAGCGCGTCGGCGCCGATGCGGATGCCGGCGCGGCGAATGGCGTTCATGTCGATGATGGCGTCGAGATCGGCGATGTAGGGAGTGCGATAGTCGTGCTCCTGGACGCAATCGGCAGCCAGGGCCTGGGCGAGCCCGACGCGCTTGACGTCGGCGTTGCCGTTTTTCAGATAGACATTGGCGGTGCTGGCGATCCATTTGGTCATGTCCGATTCAGCGGGGCCGCCGTGGGTGGGGTTGTATTTGATGCCGCCGTCTTCGGGCGGGTTATGCGACGGGGTGATGACAATACCGTCAGCGAGGCCCTCTTTGCGGCCGCGGTTGTAGCCGAGAATGGTGTGCGACACCACCGGCGTCGGCGTGAAGTCGTGATCGCGGGCGATGCGGGTGTGGATGCCATTGGCGGCCAGCACGCAAAGAGCGCTGCTGTGTGCCGGTTCGGAGAGCGCGTGGGTGTCCATGCCCAAAAAAAGCGGCCCGTCAATGCCGGCTTGCCGCCGGTAATCGCACACCGCCTGGGTGATTGCCAAGATGTGACTTTCGGTGAAGCTGCCGTTGAGGGAGCTGCCGCGGTGGCCCGAGGTACCGAACACGACGCGTTGTTCCGGCTGCTCATAATCAGGCTGGGTGGCGTAGTACAAGGATACCAGGCGAGGAAGATTGACCAGCATGTCGGGGGGGACGGGCTTGCCGGCTAAGTTGTGATGCATGGATCGCGTGCTCCTGTGATCAATAATGGCTCGATGATGATGAAAGATGCTTACTCGCGTCGTTAATGTAGTGGCCCTCCGCCGGCTGACAACGCGCGGTGTTTGCGAATGGGCGTTGGATACGCTCCGTCAAGGCCGGAAACATGCTGACGCCGATGCGTCTATTCAGAACTAGCCCAATTAATCTGTGAATAATATGGCGGCCATTTTTTGTGCTGGAAGACGCATCGCCGGCCTATCTCAGGACGCAGATAGATTGTTTTATAACGATGACCAGATTGATACGCTCTAAGCCATTTTGGTAGTCTGTTTTTGGCAACACCGGCGTGTCGAAGTTATGATCTGGGCAGGGGGTAATTGGGCTGCCTAGTCGGTATTCGCTGATTACTGAAATGGATGTCGATTTCAGCTAGTGGCTTGCATCTTGTAAATCCGTTGTTATTTTTTTGAGGTATTGCAGAGATAATTTACTCTTCTCATGTATATTTAGCCTGTTGGCAATTGTGGAAGTGATAGGAAAAAATAGTAGCCACGAGCGAAAACAAAAAGGGTGCAAAAAACATGAACGAAGATCGCAAAACCAGCATTAGCGAAGGCCGTAAACGTGCCAAGGAACAGCGCGAAGCAGCCGAACAGCTTTTCGAACAGTGCGGCGGCATGCTGATCTCCTGGAAGTTCTGGAAAAAAGTTGACGCCGCGACGCGCGAAGAGATCGTCAAGGCCATCAAGAAAGCCAACAAGGCCGTCATTGATGCAGATATTCGCGCCGCGGAAGCGAAGCTGGCGGCCCTGCGCGCCGCCAAGGACGAAGTCGACGCCTGATAGGCTTAGTTCGTTCAGCAAAGAACCCGATTAAAGCCGCCGTGGTATAAACGCCACGGCGGCTTTGCTTTGCGGGTGAAGCGATGTATGGACGCCGCTGATGTTCAGCGGATGGCGGTCTGGAACTGGGCGGTGGTATCGGCGACGGCGCAAGCGGCCGATACGGGTTTTTCAAAGTCGGCGAAGACGCCGCGTTTGAGGATATAATCGCAGGCGTCGTTGGCGTCGCAGGCGTCGAATTGGTTGTCAGCCTGGTCGAGTCCAGGCGCATTCTTTTCGTAGGTGCAGACGTAGAAGGCCTGGCCTGGCTGCAGGGCGAATTCGCGGACCAGGATGGCGTCTTTGCGGACGATGGCGAGCCAGCCGTGCTGGCCGTCGGGGGTGACGACGCCGGTGATACGGGGCGTGTCGAGGCTGTCGTGCTCGTAGTCCATGGCCAGCATGACGGAGGCCATGGCATCACGGGGGGGCAGGCCGGCTTGGATCTTTTCGGCAACGGGATCGGTGTGGGAGCCGTTGCTGACGACAGCCATGCCGCGGGCGATACGCAGGCAGTTGTAAGCAATGTAGGGATTCTTTTGAATGTCGTTTTCAAAGCCAGCTTTGGGCACAATCGCTATGGCTTGGTTGAGTACCTTAGCTTCGCGATTGGGAAAAGAGCGCGATGAAACGCGATAGAGGGCGGCTCCACGGCCTTGGGGGGTGCAGGCGACTGCGACGATGCGTCCGACGTACATGATCATGTCCTTTGGTTGCTGGTTGCGGTGAAAAAAAGAGGTTTATCGGTTGAAGATGAGAACGAGAATTCCGCCGACGAAGCAGCCCATGGCGCAGCAGAAAAAGAGGTGGTTGAGAAGAATGCGGTGGCGAGCTTTGTCGCTAATCTTCTGATCGCGGATAGCCACGCGTAGGCGGTTGTGGCTGCCGAGAATACTGAGCATGGCCATGAGAGCGCTGCTGAACATCACGTGTTCACGCTGGGTGAAGAACTGTGACGCGAAAAAGAGGCTGGCAAAAGTCAGCATGATGACGATTGCCGCCTCAGTATAAATATTCCATGTTGGTGAACGGTCTTGCTGCGCTTCGTTGCCAGCGCTGTTGGCCATGTGATGATGGCGCCAGGCAGCGATCAGCAAACCGAAACTACCGATAATGAGAATGCCAAGTGCGGGGAGATCCACAGTGGAAGTCTTTCGGATAATCGTTGAGACTGGGGGCGGAAGGCATAATATAGCCTGAATAATAACACCTGCCGGAGGCATTGGCCAGAGATGACTCCTATGAAAGTAATCGGTCACCCATTGATAATAGATGCACACCATTCTATCCGGGCCGAAAAGTGCCGGGATGGCGGCGCTCCCGGCAGTCCCGGCGACAATGGCATTTTTTTATCCACAGATTACGCAGATTAACGCAGATTATTTTTTGAGATTGGCCGCTTGGTGTCGTCAGGTCGCTGAGATTCAGGCGTCACCCTCGCGTCCAAAACATCGGCCAACCGGTCCCCGAAGTCCAGGAAGTCCCCAATCAGTCCCTGGTGTCCAAAGCGTCATTCCCCACGGTCCCGAAAGTCCCCACCGTCCCGGCCATGAGTCGTGAGACGTGAGACGTGAGTCCTCGCCCCGGCGCCCCGCCGCCAATCAGTCCCACTGGTCCCTGGCGTCCCCTGAGGCCGGCCATTATCAATAAGTGACCGATTACCTGCTTACGTTGTTGTCGTTTTATCTCTATTGCATGTTGGCTCAGGCGGAGTATTTTCTGCATGATTTGATTGCGTGCGAGTTGGTCGGCGGCGCTTCGTGATGGCGTGCTGGTTGTTGCGCAAACTGCCGGGTGCGTGTTTTACACGGCTGGAGGTCATTATCAATGGGAGTACGTGCAAAGATGAAGACGGCGTGGCTGATGTTGATTATCTGTACGCTGGGGGTAGTTGCCGAGGGTGAACAGCCCCAGCTCTTACCCGCGCCGGCGCGTCCGGGCGAACTGCCCAAATGCCCGGTGCAGATTACGAACGAGGGCGCTTTGCAGCTTGGTCGGGTTTACGATCGCTCCCGGCATGAAATACGGGTGCAATTTCGCCATGGGGGTGAAGGCGCGATCCTGTTTCGCGTCGCGCGCTCGACCTGCCCCTGCATTGCGGTGTTGGAAGCGCCCATGAACCTCAATCTTTTCCCAGGCGACACCTTTAGCCTCCGGCTTCAGCTTGACGCCTCGGCGCTCACTCCCGGGCCCTTCACCCGGCATGTGATCGTCGATTTCAGCAACTGCGAGAGCCTACGCTTCGCTGTCTACGGTGAGTGTGTCCAGCCGGTGCAGGTGTCGCCGGGAACGGAAATGGACCTGGGCAGTTTTGAAGGCGTCGATGTGATGTGGAAACGGCGATTCGAATTGACGACGACGGCGCTGGCTGGCGATGCCGTCAGCTTTGTGGCGCCGGTGGCGAGCGAGCGTTTTGAGTTTGAGTTGAAGCCCTTGCCCCATGGCCGCCATGAGCTGGCGATTCGGCCCCGCCTGCCTTTGCCCTTGGGCGAATTTCACGAGCGGGTGAGTGTTGCGGTCGAAGGTCTGGAGAATTATAGCGATCTGCAGCTGCTGTTGCATGGCCATGTGCGTGGCCGGGCCTTGGTGGTGAAAACTCCGCTGCTGGAATTCACGCGGGCGGAGATCGCTGGCGGTGGCGCACAACAGCGTGAGCTAGCCATCATCCGGGTTGCCGCCGAGGGCGCCCAGGGCCGTGGCCGGCGCCGCTTGATGCCAGCTAGGCGGCAAGGCGATGGACAGCAGGTCACGGTGGATGAACAACAGGCCGGCACCAAGGCCATTTTTGCCAAGCTGGCCGAGGAACTGCGCTGGCAGCCTGCGACGGGCATTACGGTCGAAAAGCAGGCGGAGGCCCTGCAATTGCGTCTACGCCTGAGTTTGTCGTCCGAATTTCTGCGGCAAGAGCCATTGCCGACGCTGAAGTTGTTCCGTGGCGACGAGTTACTGGGTGACATTGAACTCGTGGTCAAATAGCGCCCGTGCACTATGATGCTCGCGATGCAATCGGTCAGTAAGCACCCCGGTGGGGAAAACACCGGGGACAATTTGCAGGAAACCCACGGTCAGTCGCCGCCCAGCTATTACACATGGGTGGCTAACCAGGCAGCGGATTTCATAGGAGCAATGCTTTTCACATAGCATACGGCAATCGCCGGCCATGAGTTGATTGGCAACCATGCAAGATCATTCGCCGAGGTTTTGAGCACCAAAGGTGCGCCCTAAGATAGCCCAGGGCAAGCGCCCGCAGGGCGCGTCGCCCTGGGTTAAGGTGCCCAAACCCAAAAGAGCCCTGAAAGGGCGGCCTAAAAGACCTGCGACGAAGGGTCACAGCGACAAATTGCCGCAGCAATCAATGAGTTCCATTGCCCCTTTGGCCCCAGTCAGCTTCGCCGACTGGGGCCAAAGGGGCCGAGGAACACTGTCTTGGTTGGCGTCTTACCCAGGGCGGCGCGCGCCTTCGGCGCCGCTTGCCCTGGGCTGGACTGTTTCGCGCTTTCAGCGCTTCTGCCGCCTCGCGGCGGAAATGCACGACGAGAAAAGGCTGCTTGGTTGAAACAACACGTGCCATTGATACCGTTAAATGAAGAACATCGGTTTCATAGGAGTAAGCCCCCCGGTGGGGAAAACACCGGGGTGCTTACTGACCGATTACCTCGCAGTTGCTCGGCGGAACCGCTGTGCAATCCCGTCAGGCCCGGAGTTGTTCGAGAGCCGCCAGATATTTTTCACGGGTCTGACTGATGACGTCGCCAGGCAGCTTCGGCGCGGGCGGTTGGTGGTTGAAGCCGACGCTGTCCAGCCAGTCGCGGACAAATTGCTTGTCCAGGCTCGGCGGGTTCTGCCCAAGCTGATAGGATGCGGCAGGCCAGAAGCGGCTGGAGTCTGGCGTGAGGACTTCGTCGGCGAGGGTGAGAACGCCGTTTTCGTCAAGACCGAACTCAAATTTGGTATCGGCGATGATGATATCGCGGGTGAGGGCGTAGTCGGCGGCTTGGAGGTAGAGGTCCAGGGCCATATCTTGCAGCTGTTGCGCCAGGTCGGCGCCGACCTTGGCGCTGAGTTCGGCGAAGGAAATGGGCATGTCGTGGCCGGAGCTTTCCTTGGTGGTCGGCGTGAAGATGGGCTGATCCAGGCGCTCGCAGTTGGCGTAACCTGCGCGCAGGGGTATGCCGCAGATAGTGCCCTGCTGCTGATATTCTTTCCAGCCCGAGCCGGCCAGGTAGCCACGCACGACGCACTCGACGGGGACAATGCGCAGCTTCTTCACCAGCATGGCGCGGTCCCGCAAGTCGTCCTTAGCTGCGGCTAGTGTCGGGGGAAAATCGTCCACATCAGCCGTGATGAGGTGGTTGGGGGTGTCGGCAAAGAAATCGAACCAGAAGAGACTAAGCTGGGTGAGGACCTTGCCTTTGTCGGGAATGCCGTTTGGCATGACGCAGTCGAAGGCGCTAATGCGGTCGGTGGCTACGAAAAGCAGCTTGTCGCCAAGGTCATAGACATCGCGCACTTTACCGCGCTGGGGTGATGTCAAGCCGGGAATCTCGGTGGCAAGCAAGGCGCGGTTCTCGTCGTACTTCATAGGTAATTGGCCTTTCAGGTTGGGGGACGACGGGACGAAAATGTAATGGAAAAAAGCGCAAGATGCAAATTACCCGGCTGATGTCCAGCGTGTTTTTTGTAATCGGTCACCCATTGATAATTGAGCCATAGAGCTTCTGGCTGAGTCGAACGTGCCTGTTTCCCTCGCCGCGAAGCGGCAAAAGCGCTGAAAGCGCGAAACATACCAGCCCAGGGCAAGCACGCTGAAAGCGTGCTTGCCCTGGGTACAACGGCGACCATGTTCGTGTTCCTCGGCCCCTTTTGCCCCAGTCGGCGAAGCTGACTGGGGCAAAAGGGGCAATGGAACTCACTTGCTTACTTGGGATTGACATCGGCGGCATGTTTGGCCGCCATTATCAATGGGTGACCGATTACGTTTTTTGTAATCGGTCACCCATTGATAATAGATGCACACCTTGCCTCTCTGGCGCGGTAGGACGAGACGAGCCAAGCCAATGCGGCGCCCTCCAGGCGCAATTCCAGGTTATTGTCATACCCCGAGTTGCGTCGCCCTCCGGGCGCCTCACTCGGAATTATGCATGATGCGGCCCTCCGGGCCGAACTTGGCCAATCTGTCTGATCGACTGTCTTTTGTCGCGGACGGATCTTCTTTGTGGTTATCGCGGACGGATCGGACGGATCTTCTTTCTGGTTATCGCGGACGGATCGGACGGATCGGACGGATCGGACGGATCCGATTACTGATCGGTCTGATCGGTCTGATCGGTCTGATCCGGCTGCGAAAACTTGCCGAAAACGTTGTTACCAGAAGTCCCTAGAGTCGGTCAATCAGTCCCTGGTGTCCAAAGCGTCATTCCCCACGGTCCCGAAAGTCCCCACAGTCCCGGCCATGAGTCGTGAGACGTGAGAC
>JAQWBY010000490.1 GCA_028706165.1 Lentisphaeria bacterium
CAATGGTTAATTGCCGGCGGCACCTGGTGCAAGCTGAGCAGTCGTGCCGGCATTGCCCGTCATGGCTGAAGCTCTGACCTTACGCCAACGTCCAGCCACTGGGGGCAGGAACGGTAGCTCAGAACGTCTACGGTATTATGGTAAGCGGTCACCCATTGATAATTGAGCCATAGAGCTTCTGGCTGAGTCAAACGTGCCCGTTTCCCTGGCCGCGAAGCGGCAGCGGCGCTGAAAGCGCGAAACAGTCCAACCCAGGGCAAGCACGCTGAAAGCGTGCGCCGCCCTGGGGACAACGGGGACTATGTTCGTGTTCCTCGGCCCCTTTTGCCCCAGTCGGCGAAGCTGACTGGGGCAAAAGGGGCAATGGAACTCACTTGCTTACCTGGGATTGACATCGGCGGCATGTTTGGCCGCCATTATCAATGGGTGACCGATTACCGGGCGAGGAAATCGTTCACCCATTGATAATTGAGCCATAGAGCTTCTGGCTGAGTCAAACGTGCCCGTTTCCTTGGCCGCGAAGCGGCAGCAGCGCTGAAAGCGCGAAACAGTCCAGCCCAGGGCAAGCACGCTGAAAGTGTGCGCCGCCCTGGGTACAACGGCTACCATGTTCGTGTTCCTCGGCCCCTTTTGCCCCAGTCGGCGAAGCTGACTGGGGCAAAAGGGGCAATGGAACTCACTTGCTTACCTGGGATTGATATCGGCGCATGTTTGGCCGACATTGATACCGTGTGGACCACGGCTAAAGCGCAGCCCGCTTCGTGCGCGCGACCTTATAGGATGGGGGCCCCCTACGGTGGGGGGGCTGATTTCAAGAACCGCAGGAAAAATAGTCAAAAACTCGCCCCTTGACAAGCAAAAAAGACACCGAATAACAGCAAATTGTGGATCAGGATGATTTGAGCTGTCTTGTTCGTGTGATTTGGGCATTCATCGTTGTGAGTTCTGGTGAAGCGATCGCGTCGCTCAGATGCCCGCTTTATCGCGGCGGTGCTGGTGAATCAATCGCGTTGCTCAGATGCCCGTTTGATCGCGGCGGTGCTGGTGAACCGATCGCGTTGCTCAGATTCCCGCTTGATCGCGGCAGTGCAGGTGAACCGATCGCGTTGCTCAGATGTCCGCTTGATCGCGGCGGTGCTGGTGAACCGATCGCGTTGCTCAGATGCCCGCTTGATCGCGGCGGTGAGCGACATTCCACCTTAGTCATGTCCCTCTTGGGCGTAGGTCGGCGGCGCTGGCAATAACGGCGTCTCAATGACTGTCCGACGACGCGAAAAGGTACTCGGTCAGTAACCACCCCGACGGAGAAAACACCGGGGACAATTTGCCGGAAACCCATGGCCAGTCGCCGCCCAGCCATTCGACCTTGGTTTCCGCCGCCCTTTGCGGCAGCGGGTTTCATAGGCGCCATTGATAACAGCCGCTCACAGAGAACGCTGCGGACCGTGGGGATTCCTGGGAGCGCCGCTGGGCCGACAAAGCGGGATTATGTCCATAGTGTCCATAGTGTCCATAGTGTCCATAGTGTCCATAGAGACGCTTGGTGCCTCCCGGGAGACAGGCGGCGCAACGGTGCGGGCGGGGACCGCCCGCACCACTATCGAACGGGGGCCGCCGCAAAACCGTGGAGGCGGGAACCGGCGACACCATTGGCCCGGCATGACGCGTCCGGAAGCGGCGATAAGGGGCATATCGTGCCGATATTATCAATCACTGACTGATAACTCGGCCTGCTAATCGCTCAGTAACCACCCCGACGGAGAAAACACCGGGGCGGTCACTGACCGCTTACCGGTATTATGTGGCCATTGTTGTCATGAAGGTGGACAGCGGGGCGGGGCAGGCTAAATTCTCCTGCCTCCGACGATGGTCGCAGCGTCGGCAGCGATGGTTACAACTTCCAGGCATTTTAGCATCATCTCCACGTGAATCGGCGTCCCCAGTGGGACGGATGGTAGTGGCCCAGACGGCAGCAGAAAAGGAACGACCCGATGAACAAACAGCGTTTGGTTGGAGCTTTGGACGGCACTGGTCATGGCTGCGTCATCAGCCAGGATATTCCGGCATTGACGAAGGGCATGGTGCTGGTGAAAGTCCACGCGTCACTGATCAGCCCCGGCACGGAACTCTCCGGTGCCAAGACGGCACGACATGAAGGCAAGACCGATCCCGGAACACCACACGCCTTTGGCTATCAGAACGCCGGGGAGGTTCTGGCGGTGCATGATAGCGTCTGCAGATTCAAGCCCGGTGATCGCGTGGCCTGCATGGGCGCGGGCTTCGCCCAACACAGCAATTTTGTCGTCGTGCCGCAGAATTTGTGCTGTCTGCTGCCGGACAAGGTCAGCTACGAGCAGGGCGCCTACGCTCATCTGACGGTGACCTCCATGCAGGCACTGCGGCGGGCGACGCCGGCCTATGGCGAAAACCTGCTGGTCGTCGGCATGGGCCTGGTCGGCCAGCTGGCCGCCCGGCTGGGACAAATCGCCGGAACCTACGTGATGGGCTGGGACATGAGCCCATTCCGCCTCAGTGTCGCCCAGCAATGGGGCATTGACGGTGTCACTCAAATCGGCCAGGATGACTTTGAGGCCAAGGCCAAAGAATTCACCCATGGCGATGGCTTCGATATGGCCATCATGGCCTTTGGTGGCGACGGCACTAGCGCCTTGGAGCAGGTTACCAAGGTCATGCAACTGAGCCCCGACGGCCATCGCATGGGCCGTGTCGCGCTGGTCGGTGGGCTGAAAACCCAGTGCGCCTGGGGCGCCGGCCTCGGCAATCTTGATCTGCGCTGTAGCGCCCGTTCGGGCCCGGGTTACCACGACGCCGCCTGGGAACGCGGCGA
>JAQWBY010000103.1 GCA_028706165.1 Lentisphaeria bacterium
TGTTGCCGCAGCGGCTGTTGAGCATCCTGAATGTGCAGGTGGTCAGCTATGCCATACCGGCGCTGATAGCGGTGGGGCTGGCGCAACACGAGGCCTGCCAGGGCGGGTTGACCTGGCAGCTGCGGCGATGGCTGATTGCGCCGACGTTGCGGGTTTTGGCGGCCAAACAGCCGGCGTCCGGCGGTTTTTTGGAAGCCGCGCCGTTGACGGCGTTCTGCCTGCTCTGCCTCTGTGCGGCCGGACGGGGCGGCCATCCCGTGGCGGCTGCCGCGGAGGGCTTTCTGGCGGGGACCTGTCGGGACGACGGGTCGTGGCCCATTGACAGCAATCTTGATCAGTGGGTGACTGCGCTGGCCACGCGGGCGCTGGCCGGTGTACTGCCGGCGACGGAGCGCCAGGCGCTGGCGGAAATCATACGCCGACGGCAGTTTGCCGACGTGCATCCTTTTACGGCTGCGCGGCCGGGTGGCTGGGGCTGGACGCCGCTGAGTGGCGCCGTGCCCGATGCCGACGATAGCGCTGCTGCGCTCATCGCCCTCCATGAACTCGCCGGCGCCGGCGGTGGGCCGCTGGCGCCGGAGGTCGTCCGTGGCTGCGAGTGGCTGCTGGCCTTGCAGAATCGCGATGGCGGCATCCCGACCTTTTGTCGCGGCTGGGGCAAATTGCCCTTTGACCGCAGCTGTCCGGATTTGAGCGCGCACGCCTATCGGGCCCTGAGTTGCTGGCAGGACGCGTTACCGGTGGCGCTGCGCCGCCGCGTGGCGCGTTCGCGTGGACGCCTGCTGGCCTATCTGTCGGCGCAACAGCGTGCGGATGGTTCTTTTGTGCCGTTGTGGTTTGGCGACCAGCAGGCCGACGACCTGCTGGCGCCCGTCTATGGCACGGCCGTCGTGCTGGAACACCTCGCTGGCCTGGACAGCGCGATGATGACACGCGCTCGTGACTACTTGTTGCGGACGCAGGGCGCCGATGGCGGCTGGGGCACCGCGCAGGGCACGCACGCAAAGCTGATTTTCACCGCGCGGGCCCTGACGGCTCTGGCCGGGTGCCCGGGCGGTGATGCGGCGCTCTGTCGCGGTGTGGCCTATCTGCGGCCGTATCTACAGGAGCGCCAGCCACTCCCAGTGGAACCCGTGGGGTTATATTTCTCGCAGCTGTGGTATTCTGAAGAACTCTACCCGCTGGTTTTTCTGGTCCGGGCCTTGGAGCAACTGCACGCGCAAGCGTGTCGAAGGGACCTGTGAGCACAATTGCCCATAGCATAGTCATCATCTTTACCGGCTTGTGTCTGCTGACAGCCGTCGTGGGCATTCATGCCTACGTCAGCTACCGCCCCGACCTCGGGCTAGTCTATGCCGTACCCGGCCTGGATAACTCCGACCAGCGCCAGACGGCGACGGTCGCCGTAACCATCGGCGAGCATTTCGAACGCCTGTTGGCTGATGACGGCATTGCCTTCAGCGATGGCGAGCCCTGGCCGGGCTTCCGCGGGCCGGGGAGGGACAACATCGCCGCCGCGGCGCCGTCGCTGCAGACTGACTGGGGCACCGATGGCCCACGGGTGCTCTGGCGACAGAGTCTGGGCGAGGGCTACGCCGCGCCGGCCGTGGCCTACGGTCGGGTGTACGTGCTGGATTACCTCGAAGAGGAAGAGGCCGACGCGTTGCGCTGCTTCGTGCTAGCCGATGGCCGCGAACTGTGGCGCCGCAGCTACCGGAATCCCATGCGCCGCAACCACGGCAAATCGCGCACTATCCCCGCCGTGTCGGCAAACACCGTGGTGACTCTGGGCCCACAGGCGCATGTGATGGCGACCGATGCCATCAGCGGCGAGTTCCTTTGGGGCAGCGATCTGGTGCGCGAATACGGCAGTGAAGTGCCGCAGTGGTACGCCGGGCAATGCCCGCTGATTGACCAGGGCGCGGTTATTCTGGCGCCGGCGGGGCCGGAGCTGCTGCTGCAGGCTCGGGACTTGCGCAGCGGCGCGGTGCGCTGGCAGTTGGCTAATGTGCCGGGCTTGAAGATGTCCCATGGTTCTGTGGTGCCCATGCGCCTCCACGGCGTCCGTCAGTATGTCTATGCGGGGCTTGGCGGGGTGGTCGGCGTCTCGGAAAAGGGCGAGCTGCTGTGGTTTTCGCGCGAGTGGCAGCCGCCTGTGTGGGCGCCGTCGCCCGTGCAGGTCGCCGACAACCGCATCTTCCTCACCGCTGGCTATGGCGCCGGTTCCGCGCTGCTGGAGGTCGTTGTCCAGGATGGCGTGTGGAGCACGCGGCAGGTCGGTCAGTGGAAGGCCACGCAGGCGCCGGCCTGCGAACAGCAGACGCCGATATATTACCAGGGCATGTTGTTTACGATACAGCCGAAGGATGCCGGAGCGCTGCGGGCGCAGTTGGTGGTGGCCGACCCCGCGCAGCTGCCGGCGGTAAGTGCCAGTTCTGGCCGCGAGCAGCGTTTTGGCATCGGGCCTTTTTTGGTGGCCGACGGCTGTCTGTGGATTGTTGATGACGATGGGCGGCTGTCGGTCTTCCGTTACCACCAGGGTGATATTGAGCACCTCGCCAGCCACCGCGTTCTGTCGGGCGTGGACTCGTGGGGGCCCATTGCCATAGCCGATGGACTGATGCTCGTGCGCGATGACAAGGCCATGGCGTGCCTGGACCTGCGTCGCGAAACCCGCTTGGCGACCCAAAGCGCCCAGTGACACCGCACTCGCTGCCAATAGAGGACGACGATGGTAAAACTGAATAAACTGCAAATGACGGCGCTGCTACTGGGCGTCCTCATGCTCGCCGCCGGCGCTGTGCAGCTATGGCGGGCCGCGACCGCGCCGCCCGTGCCGGCACCAGTTGTGCCGCCACTGGTGCCCCTGCCTGTGCCGCACGTTTTTCCCGCGCCGCAGGCGCCGACCATCAACGGCCTGGAGTACCACTGCGATCGCGAGAATCGCAGCGTATATGCAGTGAAGGTGGACACCGGCGAGATCGCGTGGGTGTCTTCTGGTGAGAGCGGCTGGCTTGTACCCGGCGCGGCCTTCATGCTTGATGTCAGTCCGGAGAGCGAATTGTGGGTGCTCAATCCGGGGCGGCGGCGTCTGGAGCAGCTCAATCCGGAAACGGGCGACTACATCGCGTCGTGGGAGCCGCGGGAACCCCTGCCGGGCTGCTGCAACCCCGTACGCTTCGCGGCCCTGAGCGGTGGACGCTTTCTCACTATGGAGAAGGGCCGTCGGCAGGCGCGGCTGTACGCGCCGTCGGGTGACGTGCTGAATGTGCTCGTGGCCAATTTGTCTGCATCTGAACATAACTACGTCCTGATACACCACGAAGATACGGTCTACATGTCTGACCTGCAGCCTCTTAATGATCGCGTTCGCCAGTGGGAGATCAATGTCCATGACTAGACGAGAAGTACTCAAGAGTGGCGTGCGTGTGGGCTTGCTCGCGTTGATGGGCATCGGCGTCGTGCGTGTCCTGCGGCAGGCGGCGACGGAGCCGGCGCAGGACGGCGTGCGTCGCGGTTGTGAGGCACCGGGTGCCTGTGGCCGTTGCCGGCTGGCATCGCGCTGTCCCCGCCAACGTTCTGCGGGCAGGGGAGGGTGACGAGCATGGAACGACGCGATTTCTTCCAAAAAGCCCTGGCGGCGCTGTTGGCGCTGCCCTTTGTCGGCTGGCTGCGGCGTGGCAAAAGCGCGGGTGGGCCGTGGTTATGGCAGATTGATCCCAAAAAGTGTATCCAGTGTGGTCGTTGTGCAACGGAGTGCGTGTTGAAGCCCTCGGCGGTCAAATGCGTGCACCAGTATGCCAGCTGCGGCTACTGTGAATTCTGCAGCGGTTTTTTTCACAATCAGTATCGGCAGTTGGACACCGGCGCGGAAAATCAGCGATGTCCGACGGGTGCACTGCGGCGCCGGTATGTGGAAGGGCCGTACTTCGAGTACACCATTGACGAGCAGCTCTGCAATGGCTGCGGGCGCTGTGTCAAGGGCTGTGCGGATTTCGGCAATGGGTCGCTGTTTTTGCAGGTGCGCCGGGACCTTTGCGTCAACTGCAACCAATGCGGCATCGCGATGGCCTGTCCGAGTCAGGCTTTTGTGCGCGTGCCCTACGACCAACCTTATCTCTACAAGCACGCCCCAGAGGAGCCGGCCACATGATCGTCTTCGCGCAAATGCGATTTCCGCGGCCGGACTTCGAGAACTACATCGAGCCAGCGATGAACCTCGAAACGCAGGTGGCTGACGGCATGTACCTGCGACTGGCGGTGTTGTCTATCTTGCTGTTGTTCACGGGCTTGGCGGCGTATCGCTGGCGGTCCCGGCGGGTGCTGCTGCTGTTGTCGGCGCTGTCGTTGCTGCTGCTGGGCTTTGTGTTTTCGGCCTGTCCCTGCCCAGTGGGCATGTACCAAAATGTGCTCGCCGGGTGGTTTACGGATTATCCGCTGACTTTGGGCGTGCTACTGCTATTTGCGCTGCCCTTGGCGGTGGCCTTGTATTACGGCCGGCTTTTCTGCATGGGCGGTTGTCCGCTGGGGGCGATGCAGGAGCTGTTGCATTTCAAGACCTTGCAGGTGCCGCTGTGGTTGGACCGCATCGGTCGGCAGCTCGCGCTGGCGCTACTGCTGATTGGCGGTGTAACGGCGGCCAGCGGCGGCGGTTTCCATCTTTGCCATGGCGATCCGTACTTCGTGATCTTCAGTTTCGGCGTATCGTGGACGCATCTGGCCGTCGCCGGCGCGATGATTCTGCTGGGCGTCTTTGTGTGTCGGCCCTACTGCCGTTATATGTGTCCGTATGGCGTGTTGCTGCGGGTTTGCGCGCTGGCGGCGCCGCGGAAGATTGCCATCACCGGCGGCGATTGCATTTCCTGCCGGCTGTGTGAGCAAAGCTGCCCCAACGGCGCGATTGTTGCGCCGGAGCCACTGAAGGCTACGGAGAGTCCCGAGCAGGGCCGCCGCCGTCTGGGCTGGCTGCTGGCGTTGGCGCCCTACGTGATTATTCTCTGCGCGTGGGCGGGCTACAGCCTCGCGGAGCCGCTGTGCGCCGTGCATCATGACGTCAAGCTGCTGCAGAGCCTTGACGGGAATCTGCGCAGTGATGCCACCGTGGCCTTTGCGTCATCGGGGCGGCCGCTGAGCGAGTTGCGCGACAGCGTTGCGCAACAGCGCCGGCGGATGCGTATAGGCCTGACCATCTCCGGTGCGATCGTCGGCTTGGCCATGATGCTCGAACTGATGGCGTTGAGTCGTCGTCGCTCGCCGGGACGGACCTACGCAGTGGACGCTGGCCTCTGTGTGGCCTGCGGTCGCTGCTACGATGTCTGCCCCGTGGAACACATGACCGTGAAACTCAGAAAGGCCTGCCCGCCTACGGCAAAATCTGACGCATGAGAAAAGACCGACCACTGATCTATTTGCTGGCCCGCAACGCCGCCGGCATCGCCGCGGCATTTCTGCTGCTGTTGACGGCGCTGGTCGTCAGCGAACAGCGGCGCAACCACGTGTTGCTGCTGGAAGCCGACGCGGTGCTGACGACTATGCGCGAGCAAGTCAAGAGCCTGCCGGATGACGAGGCGGCTCTGAAAGTCGTCCGCGATCTCGATTATCTCTATCGCGATGGCTACTTCAGCAACGAACGGCGCCTGCATCTGGGGATTGGCCTGGGCAGCAGCGCGCTGCTGATTCTCGCCGTTTGCGCCGTGGCGATGACGTTGTCGGCACCCGTGGAACTCAAGCGGCCTGCTGACGACAGCAAGGAGCGCTTGCTGCAACTGCGTCGTTTGCAGCTGGCCACCGCCGCCAGCGTCGCGCTGCTGCTTTGCCTGGGCTTGCTCGCCTGGCGGGCCACGCATCAAAACGCCGCCACTGCTGTTGGCGACGCAATGGGTGAGGTTGGTGGCGGGAGCGACTCAGGAACGGTCGCAGGCCTGGTCGCCTCGCCAACCATCGCCGTGCCGGCGGCGCCACCGCTGGCTCTACCGGCGGCCCTGGCGGCGGGTGCGGGGCATTGGCCGGGCTTCCGCGGGTCGCTAGTGCCCAATGCGAATCGCCTGCCGCCGCATTTCCGGCTGCAGCAGGTCTGGGCGAGCAAGGTGCCATTGGCGGGCTTTAATTCGCCGGTGGTCTGGGGTGACCGCATTTTTGTGTCGGGCGCGGATCGTCGCGAGCGGGCGATCTTCTGCTTCAGCCTGGCCGACGGCGCGTTATTGTGGCGTGCGTCCACCGGTGCGCCGGCGGTCGTGCCGGAGGTCACTGCCGACACGGGCTACGCGGCGCCGACCATGGCTGTCGATGGCCAGCGCGCCTATGCTGTTTTTGCCACTGGGCAGGTCCTCTGCACGGATCACGAGGGCGCGGTGCTTTGGGAACGCAGCCTGCCTGAACCGAAGATACTCTACGGCTACGCGTCGTCGCTCCTGCTGGCCGGACCGGACCTGATTGTGCAGTACGACATGGAAGAAGAACAGACGTTGTACTGCCTGGACGTGACGACGGGCAAAGATCGCTGGGCGACGCCATGGCAGGCCGCGTCGTCGTGGTCCAGCCCGGTGCTGCTGGCCGACGAACAGCGGCAGGTGATTTTCGTCGCCAGCAACCGCAAGGCCGGCGGCTTCGACCTGGCCAGCGGCCGCCTGCTGTGGGAAAATCCCGGCATGGGCGGCGAAGTGGCCTGTTCGGCTGTCGCCGCCGACAGCACATTTTACTTTGCCAACAGCGGCGCCTTGGCTGCGGCTTTCGCCGCCGACAGCGGCGAGATACTCTGGCGCAACGACAACGTGCCCATGCCTGACGTGGCCTCGCCGGTGGTCGCCGCCGGCGTCATGTACCTCTTCACCAGCGGCGGCAGCGTTATCACTCTTGATGCCAAGAACGGCGAGGAACTCTACGAGGAGAATTTTGACAACGGCTTCTATTCGTCGCCGGTGTTGGTTGATGGCCGGATTGTGGCGGTGAACATGGACGGTCTGCTGCTGGTGGTCGAGCCGTCACGGGATAGTTTCAAGGCCGTGGGTCGCTACGAGATCGGCAAGAAGGTGCTGGCGACGCCGGCGTTTGCGCAGCAGCGGCTCATTATTCGCAGCATGGACAACGAGCTTGTCTGTCTGGAGGCCGCCAATGATCCATGAGCTCTTGCCGACCCTGAATGCCCTGCAGCGCGAACACGGCTATCTGCCGCTGGCCGCCCTGCAGCGCTATGCTGCCGCCAGCGGCCTGTCCATGGCGCGCATTTCTGCCGTGGCGACCTTCTTTTCGCGTTTTCGGTTGCAGCCGCAGGGGCGTCACCGCATCAACGTCTGCGTTGGCGCGGCCTGTCATGTCAAAGGCGCTGAGAGGGTTTACGATGCCTTTCGCCGCGTCTTGGGGATCACGGGCACGAACGACACCGACGCCGACCGGCTCTTCACGGTTGACAAGGTCGCCTGCCTGGGCTGCTGCATGCTGGCAGTGGCCGTGCAGATTGACGACCACATCTACGGCTGGGTCGAGCCCGCCGATGTCGAGCAGGTCATCCGCGATTTTCTTGCGGAGCAGGCGAGCAAGCCCCGCGCCGTCGCGGCTGCGGTGACGGCGGCGGACGCGGCGGAAATCCGCGTCTGCCGTTGTTCGTCGTGCCGGGCATCGGGTGCGGGGGCCGTCTGGGCGGCGCTTGCCGAGGACATTTCGGCGCATGGCCTCCAGGTGCGCCTCAAGGACGTCAGCTGCACGGGCCAGTCCTACTCGGCGGTGCAGCTAACGGTAGCCGCCGCCGGCATGACCTTTCATTACAACCGGGTGCAAGCGGCGGACGTCCCGGCCATTCTCCACGGCCACTTCAGCCCCGACGGCGCGCTGGCCAAATGGCGCTGGCAGGCCCATGGCGTTCTCGACGCGATCTACCGCGGCGACCGCTGTCCCTGCCAGGAAAGCAAGCCGGACGCGTTCGCTGAAAAACAGTGCCGCGTGGCCACCGAGGGCAGCGCGGAAAATTCCCCGGCCGATCTTGCCGAGTACCGCCGCCACGGCGGTTTCGAAGCCTTTGCGCAGAGCCTGGCGCAGTCGCCGGACGAGCTGATTGACCGCCTGGTGCAATCCGGGCTGCGCGGTCGCGGTGGCGGCGGTTTCCCGACGGGCATGAAATGGCGTCTGGCGCACGACGCGTCTGGCGACTGTAAAGTGCTCATCTGCAATGCCGACGAGGGCGATCCCGGGGCATTTATGGACCGCATGCTGCTGGAGTCATTCCCCTACCGGGTCATTGAGGGCATGCTCATCGCCGCGGCGCTGTTGCCGGCGAAAATGGCCATCATGTACATTCGTGAGGAGTACGCCCAGGCCATTCGTATTCTGGAAAAGGCCATTGCCTGCTGTGAAGCCGAGGGCCTTTTGCGCCTTTTGGGTGAGGATTTCCAACTCAGGCTGTTCACGGGCGCCGGCGCCTTCGTCTGCGGTGAAGAAACGGCGTTGCTGGCGTCTATCGAGGGCTTTCCGGGCATACCGCGCGCCCGGCCGCCGTTTCCCACCCACGCGGGGCTCAATGGCCTGCCCACGCTGATCAACAACGTGGAGACTTTTGCCTGCGTGCCGTGGATACTGCGGCATGGCCCGGCTGCTTTCGCCGCCCTGGGCACGAGTCATTCCGCCGGCAGCAAGACCTTCGCGCTGGCTGGCAAAATTCAGCGCGGTGGACTGATCGAAGTGCCCATGGGCATCTCCCTGCGGGAGCTAGTCTTCGCGATCGGTGGTGGCGTTGCTGATGGGCATCACTTCAAGGCCGTGCTTATCGGCGGCCCCTCCGGCGGCTGTCTGCCCGAAGCACTGCTCGACCTGCCGGTGGACTACGAGGCGCTCACCCAGGCCGGTGCCATCATGGGGTCGGGCGGGCTGGTCGTGCTTGATGAACGGGACTGTATCGTCGATATCGCCGCGTACTTCCTCCGCTTTGTGCGCGACGAGTCCTGCGGTAAATGCACCTTCTGCCGCGAGGGCCTCAGCCAGCTCTGCGACATGGTCGAAGAACTGACCCGCAAGAGCGACAGCCCGCACCCAGAGGCCTTTCTGGACGATATCCAGGCCCTGGCTGAAGATATCCAGCGCGGTTCGCTCTGTGGCCTGGGCCGCACGGCGCCCAATGTCGTACTGACTGCGCTGCGCTATTTCCGTACGGAATTTGTCGCCCACTTGAGTGGACAGTGTCCTGCAGGCAAATGTGTGGAGCTCACGCAGTTCGAGATCGGCGACGACTGCATTGGCTGCACCAAGTGCGCGCAGCATTGCGCGGCCGACGCCATTGCCTTCGCGCCCTTGGAAAAACACGTCATTGACCAGGAACGCTGCGTGAAATGCGGCGTCTGCCGGGACATCTGCCCACAGCATGCCATAGCCGTGCGTGCGGTGACGGTTAATGCCACGGCGGCGGCAACGCCGGCGGCAGGGGTCGTGCTCACCGCGCCGACAGCGCCGTCCTTGTTCCCGTCCTCACCGGCGAGTGTATCGCACGCCGTGATTGTGCTGGATGGGCGCGAGCTGCCCTTCGTCGCTGGCGGAACGCTATTGGCGCATGCCCAGCAGGCTGGCGTGCCGCTGCCGACTCTGTGCCACCACGGGGAATGCCAGCCGCAGGCGCGTTGCATGGTCTGCGCGGTATTCGATGTGCAGCTCAGCCGTTTTGTGCCGGCCTGTGAGACCAAGGCCGTGGCCGGCCATGCCTACGAGAGCGACAGCGAGCGGGTGACGCGCTTCCGCCGTCGGGCGCTGGAACTGTTGTTGAATCGTCATGATTTCCGCTGTGGCAGCTGCGCCAAACGCCAGAGCTGCGTGCTGCTGGACTTGGTCAAGCGCTATGGCGCCAAAAAACGCCGCCGACCGCAATTGACCAATGAGCGTATTGAGCTGGCCAGTGGGTTGGTGATTGAGCCGGACAAGTGCGTGCTCTGCGGTCGCTGCGTAGGCCTGGCGGCGCAACTGGGCCTGCCCATGGGCTTCCAACAGCGCGGCGTACGCACCCATGTCGTCGCCGCTCTCGGTGTCGCCTGGGATGACGCGGTCTGCGATACGGCTGCCGCACAGGCGCTGGCGGACATCTGCCCCGTCGGCGCGCTGCATATGGCCAAGACCACTGAAAAGGACGGTGATAAATGATGGCTAATATATTGAACTGCAGTAAATTAGTTAATAATAAAATCCTTGTTTTAGCAGTCGTTTCTGTTTGTCTGCTGTTGTCGTCTTGCCGGCCTGCTGCCGATGGTGGCAGTGCGGGCGCTGACGCGGCGCGCATGCGGGTGCAGAGCGTCCAGACCGGCCAGGTGCTGGGGCCGCCTGCGCTCATTGCCGACGAGGTCGTCGTTGGTACCGCCGATGGCCGGGTGTTCTTCATGCGCGGCGATGGTATCTATCTGAAGCTGAGCGATTTCGCCATCACTAGCGCGGTGCGGCGCGTTGACGATCGTTATTTTGTCGGCGACGAAGACGGCGTCCTGCACTGTTTTGCTGCTGACGGGACGATCCTCTGGCGCTTCAAGACGGACGGTAAGATCACGGGCGCAGTCGTGCCCTGGCGGGACCTGATCCTTGTTGGCTCTTATGACCAGGTGCTTTACGCTTTGGCGGCCGCCGATGGCGGCGTGCGCTGGCGTTGCGAGACCAAGGGCTTCATCCACGGCAGCGCGGCGCTGGATGAAGAGCAAGGATGGATATTCTTGGGCAACTGCGATGGCGTCTTGCGCAAAATCAGTGCCGCTGATGGCAGCGTCCTGGCTGAGATCGACTTGGAATCGCCCATCCCCGCCAGCGTGGTCTATGCCGACGGCCACTGTTACCTGCTTACTCACGGCGGTGATTTGCTCTGCGTGGACGGCGCGACCATGAGCATCAGCTGGCGCAGCGCTACCGGCGGCGACGCGACGTCGGCGCCGCTGCTGCTCAAGGACGCCGTGCTGACCTGCTCATCCGCTGGCGAGGTGGCGGTCTTTGACCGCGAGAGCGGGCAAGAGCAAAAACGCCTGCCGGTGGAGCTGCGGCTGGCGCCGCTGGCGGCTTTCAGCGCTGATATTGCCTGCGGCCTGAACAAACGCGGCAAGCTCTATATCTTTCCGGCTGTGCGCGAGTACGCTGCGTTGTTGCTTGATGACTTGCAAGGCGATGTGGAAGCCGCGCCTGTCGCCGCCGAGGGCGTCATTGCCTTCGCCGATGACCACGGCGGCGTCTGGCGACTAGAACTGCCCCCGGCATTTGTGCGCACGGTGCTGGACGGCGGAAACGACAAGGACTGACCCCATGGCACTCGAAGTCAAACACGTGGCCAAAGTTTTTACGCATGCCGGCGGCGATGTGCAGCTGTTCAGCGACCTGTGTTTCAGCGTGCCGGACGGCGGCAGCGTTGCCTTGGTCGGGCCATCCGGCAGCGGCAAGACCACGCTGCTGCGCCTGATCGCCGCGCTGGAAACGCCCAGCGCGGGCAGCATCGTCGTCAATGGCCAGGATGTCACCGCCCTGCGTGGTGAGGCCGCCCGGCGCTTCCGCCGGCAAAACATCGGTTTTGTTTACCAGGAACACCGGCTGCTACCGCAACTTACCGCGCTGGAGAATGTGTTGCTGCCGACCCTGGCGGAGAAGACCGCACACAAGGCCAGCGACTTTTGCGACGAGGCCCGACGGCTCCTCGCGGCTGTGGGCATGTCGCCACGCGAGACATTTTTCCCTGGTGAGATGTCCGGTGGCGAATGCCAGCGGGTGGCGCTGGCGCGGGCTTTGATCCTGCGGCCGACGCTGTTGCTGGCCGACGAGCCGACTGGCCAGCTTGATGCGGCGCGCGTGGAGCAGCTCCTG
>JAQWBY010000104.1 GCA_028706165.1 Lentisphaeria bacterium
GAGTCCGAACTGGAAACCGTCCTCGTCCTCAGCGGCGTCACCAGCCGCAATGACCTCAGCCGCTTCGGCTTCGCACCATCACACATCCTCAACGGCGTCGGCGATATCCCCGCCGGCAAAAAATAAGCCGCATTCTGTTTTTTCGCGGACGGATCGGACGGATCAGACCGATCAGCGTCTTCTGTCTTTTTTCGCGGACGGATCGGACGGATCGGACGGATCGGACCGATCAGACCGATCAGCAGTCTTCTGTCTTTTTTCGCGGACGGATCAGACCGATCGGACGGATCAGACCGATCAGCGTCTTCTGTCTTTTTTCGCGGACGGATCGGACGGATCGGACGGATCGGACCGATCAGCAGTCTTCTGTCTTTTTTCGCGGACGGATCAGACGGATCAGACCGATCAGACCGATCAGCTGTCTTCTGGCTTTTTTCGCGGGCGGATCGGACGGATCGGACGGATCAGACCGATCAGCTGGCTTCTGGCTTTTTTCGCGGGCGGATCGGACGGATCAGACCGATCAGACCGATCAGCAGTCTTTTGTCTTTTTTTCGCGGAGGGATCAGACGGATCGGACGGATCAGCTGTCTTCTGGCTTTTTTCGCGGGCGGATCAGACGGATCAGACCGATCAGACCGATCAATCAGTCGGATCAGTCCGATCCGTCTGATCCGTCTGATCCGTCCGTGAAGAAGACAAAAGAAAAGACCCACGATCCGTCCGATGATCAGTCAAAAAGAGCGCTGCAAGCGCGCCCTCCCCGCGCTTTATTGCCCCTCTACGCTTACTGTGGCCAGCCGACGCACTGGCAGAGAGTAACGAATTGATTTTCGTTCAACTGCAGCGCCTTGGCGAGGCTCTCCGGCGGGAAGCTTCCGCGCACGACGGTCCCGAGCCCCGCAGCGGCGCAGTACAAGTTGGCGTTCTGGGCCAGGAAGCCCGTATCAGTGCCGGCCCATTTGCCGATGATGCCCTTGCCGTCAGCGCCTCTGGGCCCCCTGGTGGTATCGCAGACGTACACCAGGGTTATGGGCGCGTCCAGCACAAAGGGCTGAGCGATTTTCTCCATGACGGTGGCGCTGCGAATATCCTTATCCACGACCTGAACCAACGCGTGCTTACGGGCGTCATAGCGCCAGGCGCCGTCAGCGCGCAAGACATAGACGTCAAGTTCCTGGGCATTGACTGCTGTCGGCGCGGTGCGTTTGTCCTCGCGATTATAGCCCCAAGTCGCCCACAGCAGCTCGCCCAGCACCGCGTCCGGAATGGGCGCGTCTTTCTTGAAGTTGCGCGTCGTGCAACGAGCGTTCAGGGCATCCAGCAGCGGCATGCCGCCACTGCGGCGCGCCGCCGGCAACTGAATGACCGCCGGCTCCGCGGCGGACAATCCGGCCGCCAAAGCCAGCATGGAGAGTGACAGGCACATGCTTCGGTTCATCATGATGCATTTCCCTTTCATTGCGAGTGTCTGTGAGTTCCGCCTGCCGCCAGCGCGCGGTCCCGCGCGCTGGTCGCTCAGGCCTTGCTGAGCATGTCGTTGATGGCCGCCGCCGCGCGACGGCCCTGCCCCATGGCAAGAATAACCGTGGCGGCGCCAAGAACAATGTCGCCGCCTGCAAAAACTTTCGCCAAGGACGTCCGGCCATTCTCATCACAGACGATATTGCCGCGCTTGTTGAATTCCAGCCCCGGCGTCGTCTGTCTGATGAGCGGATTGGAGCCATTGCCGATGGCGACGATCACCGTGTCCACCGGCAGCACAAATTCGCTGCCGGCGATGGCCACGGGCGCGCGACGGCCCGACGCATCGGGCTCGCCGAGTTCGTAACACAGGCACTCAATGCCCGTCACGCGGCCCTGGTCATCACCCAAAATACGCTTGGCGTTGCGCAGCATGTGAAATTGCACGCCCTCTTCCTTTGCGTGTTCGACTTCTTCCACGCGGGCGGGCATTTCCTTCGCCGTCCGCCGGTAGATGAGATAGACCTCGTCCGCGCCAAGACGCAATGCCGTCCGCGCCGCATCCATGGCGACATTGCCGCCGCCGAGAACGGCGACTCGATGCGCGTCCACAATCGGCGTCGCCGCCCGGCCCTTCTCGTAGGCCCGCATCAGATTCGCCCGCGTCAGATATTCATTGGCGGAAAAGACGCCGACAAGATTCTCGCCCTCGATATTCATGAAATGCGGCAAGCCCGCGCCGGTGCCGACGAAGACCGCGTCAAAGCCGTCCTTATCCATCAGGTCCTGCAGGGTGCGCGTACGGCCGACCAGGAAATTCGGTATCAGCTTCACGCCCATGGCGCGCAGGGTCTCGACCTCGGCGCTGACGATGGCCTTTGGCAGACGGAATTCCGGTATGCCATATAGCATAACGCCGCCAAATTTATGGAATGCCTCGAACACCGTCACGTCGTGCCCTTCGCGACGTACATCGGCCGCAACCACCAGACTGGCTGGGCCGCTGCCAACGACGGCGACCTTCTTGCCGCTGGCCGGCTTCACCTCCGGCACCGGCGCCTGGCTTTGCTCGCGTTCCCAGTCGGCCACAAAGCGCTCCAGGCGACCAATGGCCACAGCTTTGTCCACATCCTTGAGGGACTTGCCGACCGTGCAGCTGGCCTGGCACTGGCTTTCCTGCGGGCAAACCCGCCCACAGACCGCCGGCAGCAGGCTCTTTTCCTTGATCAACGCAATGGCCTTGCCGAAGTCGTTCGCCGCAATGGCTGACACAAAATCGCGAATGGGTAAACTTACGGGGCAGCCGGCGACACAGGGCTGATTCTTGCACTGCAAGCAGCGGCTGGCTTCAACCCGAGCTTGCGCAACGCTGTAGCCCAGGGCGACTTCGTCGGTGTTGTGCCGGCGCTCGCCGGGGTCCTGGTTGGGCATCTCCTGCGCGGGTATGGACAAACGCTCGCTCGCTTTCAGCACGCCGCCTTTGGCGTCAATATCAGCAAGAATTGTTTGGGCTCTATCGTTGAGTTCTTCGGGTGATACTGTGCTCATCGTCACTTCTTCTCCAGCTTCTCGGCTTGCGCCATCATGCGGCATTGATGCTCCTGGCCCTCGGCAGCCATGCGCTGCTCCTGGGGCCGGTACGCCTGCAGGCGTTTCATCATGCCGTCGAAATCCACTTTCAGACCATCGAATTCGGGCCCGTCCACGCAGACGAATTTGGTCTCGCCGCCGACAGTGACGCGGCAGCCGCCGCACATGCCGGTACCATCAACCATGATGGTATTGAGAGACACGATCAACGGCACGCCGTAGGGCCGCACCGTCTCGGCACAGAATTTCATCATGATGGGCGGGCCGATGGCGATGCTCAAGTCCGGGCGCGGCATCTGCTCGCAGAGCTCCTTGAGCGGCGCCGTCACCAGCGCTTTGCGACCGGCCGAACCATCGTCAGTGCAGACGATCACCTCGTCGGCAAAAGCGCGGATCTCGTCTTCCAAAATAACCAGGTCCTTATTGCGAGCGCCGAGGATGCAGATCAGGCGATTGCCGGCGGACTTGAAGGCCTTGGCAATGGGATGCATCGGCGCCACGCCAATGCCACCGCCCACGCAAACCACCGTGCCGACCTTCGACACGTGCGTCGGCTGCCCCAGCGGCCCAAGCACCGCTGCCAGATGGTCGCCGACTTCCAAATCCGCCAGCAGCGTCGTCGTCAAACCGACCTTCTGGAAAATGATAGTGATGCTGCCTGCGGCGGCATCGGCATCGGCGATGGTCAGCGGTATGCGCTCGCCATACGACTCGTCCACCGACAACAGAATAAACTGGCCGGGCTTGCGCTCCGCTGCAATGTACGGCGCGTGTATACGCATCATATAGACATTTTCGGACAACTGCCGCTTATACAAAATCGCGTAATCAGTAGGATTCATCGGGCATTCCTTCGCTAAAAAACAGGGTGCGGACTACGAAGACATAAAAGTACGTAATATAAGGGGCATCGGCCAGAATGGATATTTTTGACACAAAAAAGGCCCCGCCGCAGTAATCGGTCACCCATTGATAATGGCGGCCAAACACGCCGCCAATGTAAATCCCAGGTAAGCAAGTGAGTTCCATTGCCCCTTTTGCCCCAGTCAGCTTCGCCGACTGGGGCAAAAGGGGCCGAGGAACACGAACATGGTCGCCGTTGTCCCCAGGGCGGCGCACGCTTCCAGCGTGCTTGCCCTGGGCTGGACTGTTTCGCGCTTTCAGCGCTTCTGCCGCTCCGCGGCCAGGGAAACGGGCACGTTTGACTCAGCCAGAAGCTCTATGGCTCAATTATCAATGGGTGACCGATTACCCGCCGCACCGAATCGCCGGCACGGCATAACCAACAACAAAAAAAGCCCCGCGCACCGGCCGTCATCTCGGCTCGGAACGCGGGGCGCATGGTCACACCGGGGAAGCTAGCGCCAAGGTCTGGCCGGGATTGCCTCCCGGCCGCCCGCTGCACGTTCACGCACGACGCTTACTGCAGGCTGAAGTCCCACCATTTGCGAGGGTGATACAGGTTTTCGCGGATGCTGCTGACGTGCCCGTCAATCCACACCACATTACCCTGAGAGTTATGCCGGAAATATTCGTAACGACGGGCCGCCGTGCCGCCCCACTGCGTCAGGCCCTCAAACGGCATGTCGCCGTTGTTGTCATAGCATTGCTCGTAGCTGTCCTCACAAAACACCGTCTCGGACGGATTCTTGATGGCGGTCTCACTCTTGCCATGGAGAAAACAGCCTGGGAAACCATAGCTGGCGTACTTACAGATGTTCGCCAGCGGTTCTGAACTCGGGTAGTGATCTGGTGCCACCGCCGAGGGACAGCCGAAGCTCTTCTTGTCGCCGACATAAGAGTACAGCACAATACCCCAGTAGTGCATAGCGTATTTCAGCGTCCGAAAGTCAATGTTGGTCAAATCAGCCGGCCATGCTCCCGCATTAAGGTTATTGCCATCGCTGACTTTCACATACTGGAAAGTGCCGTTGTGGTCATCCACGTACTGCCGCATGCCCAGACCCAGCTGTTTCAAGTTGCTCGTGCAGGAGATCGCCTGCGCCTTAGCCCGCGCCTTCGCCAACGCCGGCAGCAGCATCGCCGCCAGAATAGCAATGATCGCAATGACCACCAGCAGCTCAATCAACGTAAACGAAAATAATCGGCACATCTTGCTTTTCATGTCACTCCACTCCACTTCATGTACGTGTCTTGATCCTGATATCACCACTGCCACCCACTGGCCCCCAGCGAGTCCGATGTCTAAAGTATAGACATATTGGCATTCGATATCAAGCCAAAAACCGCTCACAAAGCCGATAAACCAGAAGTTTACGCACAAAACTAACCGCAGCCAAACATCCGCCACAGTGACAAAACAGCAATGCCCAAGTTGCTGCTAGCGTCAACAAAACTCCAAGAACAGGGCCATTGTGTTTTGGGGGACCATGAGGCGCAACTTATGAAGCGGAATGGCCCGATTCGAGGCGGATGGCGGCGGGGAGCTGCTGCAAGTCGGCGGCGCAGCGGTAGTGCATGACCCACAGGGCGATCTGGTTGCGGGTGGGATCGTGGTGGCACCACGCATAATACTTGAAGCAACAGCGGCCAATTTCCTCAAACTGGCCGAAAAAATGCAGGCGACGACGACGATAGGTCAGTCCGCCGGCCGGCGCCGGCGTCCAACGCGGCACGGGCAGGAGCTTGCTCTGCCGCAAAAAATCAGCGCAAAAGTCCTCGACGCTCTGTTTGGCCAGAATCATCTCCGCCAGGGAAAAATGCCAGACGTAGAGGCGCCGCAGGCGCCACTCGAACAGCAGGAGCTTGCGGCCGGCCTGCAAAGCCGTCGCCGCCAGACGGAAGTCACGCTGCAGCGCGAAGGACACGTCGTAGAACTGCCAGGGTGCCTCACCGGCCGACCACCAGCGGAATGACCGGCACAGCGACCGCATGACCACCGCCGGCACCTCGCGGCTGCCAGCCGGAAAATGCAGGCGGAAAAGCGCCATGGGCTCGCCAGGCCCTCGCGGCAGCCGATAGGCAATCACGAGCACCGCCGCGGCGGCGGTGCCACGGGAGGACTGCTGGTCCGCGACAGTGCCACGGGAGGACTGCTGGGCGGCGGCAGCGGCATGGGGTGGCTGCTGGTCCGCGACATTGCTGCCGAGGTGGTATTCGTGGGCGGTCCAGGCGTCATCAATACCAGCGATGGGCAGTACGGCCGTGGCCTTTTCAGCGATTGCCCGCGCCTGTTGCTGAAAGCGCTGCTGGACCTTGTCCTGGGCGGGCATACTGTCGGGCACGAGCCATTCGGCTTCCAGGCGTCGGTCGCAGTCGTCCTCATGGGCGACGCTGGTCACGCCGCGCTGCAGATCACAGAAGGACATTTCCCAATTCGCCGGCAGGAGAAAGCCCACACCATTCCAAGCAAAGAGATGCTCGCCTGCTGCGGCGGGAGGCAGTGTCGGCGCAGCAAGCTGGTCCTGTGCTTCACGGTTCACGGCGGCGGTCCTTGGGCGTCACGTCGATAATCATTTCGCTGGCGGAGGGAACGTGGTCGTCCCGGACAGTGCCAGTGGGCTCGGCATTCGCGCCAGCGGCGCCGGCGCCGAAGTTGCGCCGCTCTCCGGGCCGCGGCGCACTACGCCGCTGCCAGTGGCCGCTGTGCCCCGGTCGCGCAACGACATGGCCCAGCAGAAAGGACATGAACAGCAGCCGCACCGGCCGCAACAGCAACAGCAGACCGACGCAGTCGGAAAAGAAGCCCGGGATGATCAGCGCAATACCCGCCAGCAGAATGCCCAGGCCATCCAGCACCTGCAAAGAGGGATTTTCGCCGCGGGACAGCGCCTCATGCACGCCACGCCAAGCCAGCAAACCCTGCTGACGAGCGACATAGGCGCCAAGCATGCCCGTGCCCAGGATAATCAGCAGCGTCGGCAAGACCCCGAGGGCACTACCCAAACGCACAAATATCGCCAGCTCCATAGCCGGAAAAAAGACAAATAAGGCCAGTAACCAAAGAAAAATGTTCATCGTATCTCCAATTCATCAACCCAAAACACCATAGACACGGAGCATCACCAGCGTGCCTTAGCCAGTAGGACGTGAGCATCGCCACGGTCTGTTTTGCGCGGCCGCCTAATCTACCGCCGCAGCCAAAGGCTGCCAAGCAAACAAGCACGACGCAGTCCATAGACTATATTACGCGCCGAGCGGTTCCCCCCACCCTACAACTCCGAACACGCCATGCTCTGTTGCGCCAAAATCAATCTCTACCTCAAAATCGTCGGCAAACGCGCGGATGGCTATCACGACATCCAAACGCTGTTTCTGCCGCTGCACGACCTCGCCGACGAAGTCAGCGTCGCCCCCAGTGCCACGCCAGGTCTGGCCATGCGCTGTTCGCAGCCGTCGTTGCCGACAAATCAGGCCAACCTCTGCGTCAAGGCCGCCGAGCTCTTCTGCAAGCAAGTCGGCATTGAGCCCAGTCTGGCGATCAGTCTGGAAAAGCGCATTCCAATTTCCGCTGGTCTTGGCGGCGGCAGCTCCGACGCGGCGGCGGTGCTGCTCGAACTCCGCCGCCAGCTCGCACCGAACACGCCCGACGCCGTCCTGCAGAAGCTGGCCTGCCGCCTCGGCGCCGATGTGCCATTCTTCCTCGCCCCGCAGCCAGCTGTCGCCGAGGGAATTGGCGAACGCCTGCTCGGGATCAGCGTCCGCACGCCGCTGGGCATTGTCTTGGCCAACCCGGGCTTTCCCGTGCCGGCATCCTGGGCCTACAGCCACTGGCGGCAGGTCGTTGCATCGCCCGCGCCACCACTTGACGAGCTCATCGTCGCATTGCAGGGTGACGACTGGCGCGTCGTCGCCGCACTCTGCGGCAACGACCTCGAACACGCCGTGTTGGACAAATTTCCCGTGCTGGGCATCATCGCGGCGAAGATGGCCGGCCTGGGCTGCGCCGGCATCCACGTCAGCGGCAGCGGCCCTACTCTCTACGGGCTCTGCGAACCCGCAGCAGCAACGACCATTCGCGACGCCTTGCAGGGGGCCTTCCCGGGCTTCCTGAACGCCTACGCCTGCCAGTATCGGCCCACTCTTTGACGCGCAAACAGCGCCGCCACCGGCAAAACGGATCGGCCTACACGGCGCGATGCATCAGTCCTTCACGCGCAGCACCACCACTTTTCCCCAAAAAACGCACGCCCGTCGCTGAAAAACATCTCAACGGCGGGCGCCTTTGAACTGAGCATGGCGGCACGCCACGGCGCATTCAGCGCACCGGCATCAGTACCACGTCTTCCACTGGTTGGAGTTCGACGGCAGAGCCAGGTAGGGACCAGTACCAATGAATTGCACATGGCCGTCGACATAGAGCACGTTGAAGCCCAGCTTGTGCCGCAGGTAGCCCACACGACGCATTCGCGTGCCGTGATTCGTGCCTTGGGCCGTGTCGTCGCCGGCAGCAAAACTTGCGCTGCGGATATTCTCGTCAAAATTCGGCAGTAAGGAAAATGCCTCGCTTGGCGCCTTGACGTCACTGAGCAGCACGCCTGGTAGTGGTGTGCCATAGGAATCCCCTGGCCGATGGACGCTATAACTGGTTATATAACTCCGACCGTTGCCCTTCCAACCATTGCCGGTATCGATACGCACATCTGTGTCTGAAGGACAAACGAAGGTCTTGACCTCGTTGATGTAAACATTGAGATTCGCGGCAAAATGCATGAAGCCAGGGGAGTTGTAGGCATAATGTACAAAGCCGTCATAATCCTGGGTGTACATATTGGCAGCCAGCCCAATCTGCTTCATATTGCTGACGCAGCTGATGGTCCGCGCCTTGTCCCGCGCCTTCGCCAAAGCCGGCAAGAGCATGGCCGCCAGAATGGCGATGATCGCAATCACTACCAGTAACTCAATCAGGGTAAAACGCTTGTTGCTCTTCATGGTGACGCATCTCCTTATTTACGGGTGTATCACAAGACCCAAGCTAAAAAATTCCCTTCTTTGACAGAGTATAGACAAAGTCCCTGTTAATTTCAAGGCCGCCGCGGCTTTAAGCAACTGTATTTCATAATCACCTCAGGAGGACGCCGATGATTCCGCATTTCAATGACGATCGCGACTGGTTTTTCGACAAACGCTTCGGTCTCTTCATTCATTGGGGCATCTATGCCCTGGATGGCTGGCATGAGCAGATCCAATGGCGACGGGGCATCCCCAAAGCGGAGTACGTCAAGCGCGCCAGTCGCTTCAACCCCGTCGGCTTCGATCCCGACGCCTGGCTTGATCTGGTGGCCGAAGCCGGCATGGAATACCTCTGCTTCACCGCCAAACACCATGATGGCTTCTGCATGTGGGATACCCGCCACAGCGACTACAAGGTGACAAACACCCCTTACAGGCAGGATGTCCTCGCCAAGCTCGCTGAGGCGTGCCACCGCCGGCACATTCCCCTCGAACTCTACTACTCCTGCCCCGACTGGCACCACCCCAACGCCATCAATTTCGGCGGCGACCACCAGCTGCCACAGCCCAATCCCGGCGACCAGCCGGACCTCCTCCAATACGTCGCCTACGTCCGCTCCCAAATCACCGAACTGTGCAGCAAGTACGGCAAAATCGCCGGCTTCTTTTGGGACATTCCGCCGAAAATCACCATCCCCGACCTCAATGACCTGCTTCGCCGTTTGCAGCCGGGCATCGTCATCAACAACCGCGGCTTCGGCCCGGGCGACTACAGCACCCCCGAACGCCATGTTCCCGACGGTCAGGCATTCAGCACCCCCACCGAGGCCTGCCAGTCTATCGGTGCCCAGAGCTGGGGTTTCCGCGAAAATGAGGACTATTTCACCCCGCTCTTTCTGATGCGTTCCATGGACAAGATTCTCTGCATGGGCGGCAACTACCTGCTCAATGTTGGCCCGCAGGCCGATGGCACCATGCCCCCCGCCGCGCATGACATTCTTCGCCGCATCGGCCGCTGGTACCACCGCGTTAAGGAAGCCTTCCAGGACAGCCAGCCCGCGCCGCAGTTCTGCGCCATGCCGGACTGCATGTTCACCCGCCGCGACAACACCCTCTACATCCATTTTCCCGGTGGCCTCAACAGCAGCGGTATGGTCCTCAATCCGCTGCACGTCATGCCCAGGGAAGCCACCCTGCTCAACAACGGCCAGCCCGTCCGCTGCGCGGTCGAAGTCGTGCCTTCCTGTTATCAGTCACCACCATGGCTGCACCTCAGCGACATTCCCGCAACGGCCTTGCAGGACGAAGTGCCCGTTATCAAACTCGTCTTCGACCATCTCGACGACGCCATCGCGGCACCCACCGCTGGAGTCACGGCATAGCCGTTCCGAGCGGACTGCGCTGATGCCCCACCTGCGCGGGGTGAGGCTGCCGCCAGGTGTGCCACGTAACGGGCACCTTTCCTCCACCAAGCCAAACACCCCCGGCCGGGCCTCTGAGCCCAACCGGGGGTGTTGATTTGTCATCGCTCGTGCGATTCGCTTACTGCGGCTCAGTCGTCGAGTTCGCCGACTTCCAGGCCCAGGGGCAGCGCTTTCGGGCGCTGGCAGGTCGTGCCCAGTTCAATCTTTTGGCCGGCCTTGCTGGATTTATCAAAGGACAGCATGATGTCCAGGACGTGATTGGCCAGATCGCCATTGACGCGATGCGGGCGGTTATTGCGCAGAGCGATGGCCATATCGGCCGCGCCGATGCTGCGGCTGTTGTCCGCGTAGACATGGCTCAGCGGCACTTCCTGCCATTCCTTCTGGCCCTTGCGGAAAACGGCCACCGGCCCGCCGAAGGTGTTGGGGTCCGGCACCTGCATGGAGCCCTCGGTGCCGTAGATCTCAATCGGCCGATGGCCGTGCTTGTAGACGTCAAAACTGGCGACGACCGTGATCACCGCGCCGCAGACGAATTCGACCACGCCGGTCAGATGCGTCGTCACTGTCACGGGGTACTTGTCAAAGGGCTTGTACTTGTCCTGGTACTGCTCGGCAACTTCGGCACCATAGGTCCGGAAGTCGAAGCCCTTCGTCGTCACCGCCGTCACGCTCTTGGCTGGGCCAAGGAGGTTCACCAGCGCGGTCATGTAGTAGGGGCCTAGGTCGAGCATCGGGCCAGCACCGTAGTCATAGAAGAAAGGCGCCTGCGGCCATTTCTCCGGCCCACGGCCCATCACTATCGCCGTGCCACACAAAGGCTTGCCAATCCAGCCGTCATCCAGAATCTTCCGGGCCGTCTGCTGGCCGGCACCCAGGAAAGTATCCGGCGCGCAACCCACGCGCAGATTTTTGGCCTTGCCCAGGGCAATCACTTTCGCCGCATCGTCCGAATCTACGCCGAAAGGCTTCTCGGAGTAGGCGTGCTTACCGGCATTCAGGGTGTCCATCGCGATCTTCGAATGCACCTGAGGCGGCGTCAGATTGAGCACGATCTCAATCTCCGGCATGGCAAACAGCTCGTCGTTCGTCATGTTCGGCACGCCATGCAGCTCAGTCTTCGCCTTGGCGCGCTCAGGAATGATGTCCGCACAAGCGACAACTTCGATCATGTTGAACTTCTGCGACGCCTTGAAGTACGTTTCGCTGATCATTCCGCAACCGACAATACCGACTTTCGTCTTCTTCATTGCTGCTGGTCCTTTCTAGTCCCGACGCGGGGACGGCCTGGATACTAACACATAATGCTAAACACAGTACGTTACGGCACTCACGGCCGCAAAAAAAACGCGTTAACATAACACTAGCCGCCAATAAAACCATA
>JAQWBY010000491.1 GCA_028706165.1 Lentisphaeria bacterium
ATCGATGGCAATCGACGGCACTCGATGGCAATCGACAGCACTCGACGGCAATCGACAGCACTCGGCTGCTTGGGCTGCCGTTGCGGTTCTTGCCGCCGTCCCGGCGGCAATTGCCCGCCCTGGCGTCGGGTTATTCCGGGGTGCCGAAGCCGTAGTTTTCGATGACGTAGTCGAGGTCCTTGTCGCCGCGTCCGGAGAGATTGACGAGGATGGCGCCTTGCTTCATTTCCTGCGCCAGTTTCATTGCGTAGGCGACGGCGTGGGCGCTTTCGAGTGCTGGGATGATGCCTTCCAGGCGGGAGAGTTTGAAGAATGCGTCAATCGCCTCGGTATCCAGTGCGGTGACATACTGCACCCTGCCCTGGTCTTTGAGGTAGCAGTGTTCGGGGCCGACGCCGGGATAGTCCAGGCCGCTGGCGCAGGAATAGACTGGCAGGGGCTCGCCGTCTTTGTCCTGCAGCAAGTAGCACTTGAAGCCGTGGATGATGCCGGGTGTGCCGTAGGTCATGCTCGCGGCGTGGTCGCCGGTCTTCGGGCCTTTGCCCAGGGGCTCGACGCCGTACAGCGCGGTCGGGTCGTCCAGGAAGCCGCGGAAGATGCCCATGGCGTTGCTGCCGCCGCCAACGCAGGCCGTCACGGCCTCGGGCAGACCGCCGGTCATGTCCAGGAACTGCTCGCGGGCTTCAATGCCGACTACTTCCTGGAAGTCCCGCACCAGCATGGGGAAGGGATGCGGCCCTACCACCGACCCGATGCAGTAAATCGTGTTGACCGGGTCCTTCAGATACTCGGCAAAGGCGGAGTCGACCGCCTCTTTCAAGGTCCGCAGGCCGAAGGTCACGGGGACTACCTTGGCGCCCAGCAGTTTCATGCGGGCGACATTGGGCGCCTGCTTGGCGATGTCCACTTCACCCATGTGGATCTCGCACTCCAGGCCAAAATAGGCCGCCGCCGTCGCCAAGGCCACGCCATGCTGGCCCGCGCCCGTCTCGGCAATCACCCGCTTCTTGCCCATGTACTTCGCCAGCAGGCCCTCGCCCATGCAGTGATTGAGTTTGTGCGCACCGCTGTGATTCAAATCCTCACGCTTCAAATAAATCCGCGCGCCACCAAGCTGGTCGGACAGCCGCTTGCAATAACTCACCGGCGTCGGCCGGCCCTGAAAATGCTTCCGGATATAACGCAACTCGGCAATGAAATCAGCCGACCGACTGATCCGCTGATACGCATCCGTTACCTCCTGCAAAGGACCAATCAAGCACTCCGGCACGTAAACACCGCCGTACTCGCCATAATAACCACCCGCATCCGGCAAAACATTGCCCTTCTTGAACGTCGTCATCGCAATGTCCTCCGCGTAATAGGTCAAAAACAAGAGAAATAAACCAAGTCAATGTTTCGGTACAGTAGCACAAGGAGGGGGAAAGACAACCCGCATGGCAGCAAAAGTCCGTGCCGTCGTCACTGTGGTTCTGGCGGAAGCGCGGGTGATGGTCGGGCGTTCTTCTCGTCCTAGCGGGCGTTGGCGACGACGGCGTTGTATTGTTCTTCGCCGGCGGCCAGGCGGAAGGTCAGGAAGGCTCCGAGTATGGAGCCGAGAATGCCCGGCATGATGGCGTGATGGCCCAAGGCGAAGCAATTGTTCACGGGGAGCCGGCCGGCCAGGCGCGATTCGGACATTTTGATTCTGACGCCGTAGGCGCTGCCGCGCGGCGGGGAATAGCGCAGGAAAGTCAGTGGCGTGGCGCTGTCGAGGACGGTGAGGGCCTGGGCGTACTGTGGGTAGACGCGGAGGATGTCGGCGACAATTTCGGCGGTGATTTGCTGTTTGGTATCGAGGTATTTTTGGGCATGGCGTTGTTGGAGGCTGGTGATGCCGCAGCGGGCCTTGAATTCATCCAGGTGCATATTGCGGAAGGCAGTAAGGGTCGTGTGTTTTTTTCCCTGGGCGTCGCGTTCGCTACTGGTCACCATGCCGGTGCCGTAGGCGTTGGCGCCGGGGCCAAGGACCGCGTTGAGGTCGTTGCTGCTGATGTACTGAAGGAGCTCCTGCTTGGGTGGTTGTTCATGATCAAGGCGGCCGTAGATGGCGAAGAAGCTGCAGGTGTCCTGGTATTTGCCGAAACGGCGGCGGGTGCTTGGCGTGAGCAGGGCCTCGGGGAAGAGCGGCAGATAGCATTCGGGGTGGACGGCGAAGAAGATGGTGTCCGTGGCGAGAGTTTCGCCAGTGCTGAGGAGTACCTCGCGGCAACGCTGGTCGGCGGTGAAGCTCAACATTTTGTCGATGGTGGTATTGGTACGGATGGTGACGCCATGGCGTTTCAGTTCCCGGTGAAAGCCATTGAGAAAGGCGTCGCCGCCGTGTTCGACCCGCGATAGGTGTCGGTTAAGGCCGCAGCTGATCCGGCAATGCTGACCCAGCGGTATTTCCTGAGGCGGCGTGCCGTGGCAGAACGCCATGATGCCAAGGACGGCGGGCAGCTCCGACGAGTGGAAGTGCTGCTCTGCGAAGTATTCTTGCAGGGTGATGGCGTCATAGGAGGACAGCTGCGGCGCCAGCATCTGCTCGGTGTTATGCAGATTGAAGAGCGGGGTCTCGGCAACGATTTGCTGCTCAAGCTGGTAGTAGCGCCGGATGGCCGGGGCGTCGTCGGGAAAGATATCTGCGAGGTATTCGGCCAGCTCGCTCAGGCCGGTGGCCGGTGGTTCCAGGCGCCGGCCGCTCTCATGAAGGTACAAGGCCGAGTGCATGGGCGACGGGATGACATCACGTTCGAGGTCGAGGACCTGGAGTATTTGGGGCATCACGTCATCAAAGCCAGCGGT
>JAQWBY010000105.1 GCA_028706165.1 Lentisphaeria bacterium
TCGCCGTCATGGACATGGTCTACGGCTTCACGCCTTTCCGCGCTCAGTGCGACGCCCGCGGCTGCCACACCGCCGACGGCAGCGGCATGCTCCTCCACCAAGGCTGCCGCAGCCTCGAACTCTGGACTGGACAGGCCGCACCCGTCGCGGCCATGCGCCAGGCACTCGCACAAGCCCTCGCCAAACGCCAGGCATGACACCCCGCCGGCGCCAGGCAGCCAGCTACCGCGTTTTTCCCGGCGCCAGTCATTGCATGTCATTGAAAGCACCTTACATTTAAGCGCTTCCGACCATCACCACGGTTTTTCACGGCACTAAACCCACCCCATTCCGCCATGCATTATCAATTCGAAGACAACGGCACGCGTGCCAATCTGCTCCCCGGCATCCACCGGGTCATCGTCAAAGTCGGCACCCGGCTGCTTATGGACGTCGATGGCCAAAGCGCCGCCGAACGCGTCAACCAGCTTGTCGAGGCCATCGCCGGTCTGCGCGACAAGGGTCTGGAAGTCGTCCTGGTGTCCTCCGGCGCCATCGGCGCCGGCATGGAACTGCTGGGAACCAAACGACGCCCGAAGAGCCTCGCCGCACTACAGGCACATGCGGCCGTCGGCCAGTCGCTCTTGATGACCCTCTATGAAGAAGCCTGCAAAAACCACGGTTTCCACTGCGGCCAACTACTGCTCACCGCCGCCGATCTCCACGACCAGGAACGGCACCGCTGCGTCGCCCAGTGCCTCAACGAACTCCTGGCCAGGCAGGTCCTGCCCGTCATCAACGAAAATGACTCGGTCTGCGTGGACGAAATCAAGGTCGGCGACAACGATACCCTCGCCGCTCTCGTCGCCGGCATGTCCCGCGCTGACTTGACCATCCTGCTCACCACCATCAATGGCCTCTGCGAACGTCTCCCCGACAGCGGCAAACTCGGCCGACGCATCAGCGTCGTCACTGCCCTGGACTCCGAAGTCATCGCTATGGCCCAGGGAACCGACGGCAACCGCTTCTCCGTCGGTGGCATGGTCACCAAACTCCGCGCCGCCGCCATGGTCACCCGCAGCGGCGAACCACTGTGGATCGCCGACGGCTTCGACTTCGGCGTGCTCAGCAAACTCTTCGCCGGCGAAGACCTGGGCACCCTCTTCGTGCCCTCACGCAAAGTCCGTATGCACGCCAAACAGCGCTTCCTCGCCTTCTTCTCCGAACCGCGCGGCGCGCTCATCGTCGACGCAGGCGCCGAAGCCGCACTGTGCAAAAACGGCCGCAGCCTCCTCCCCGGCGGCGTCATCGGCCTGCGCGGCGTTTTCAAAGCAGGCGACACGGTGCGCATCATCACCACCCAGAATCAGGAACTCGGCCGCGGCGTGGTCAATTTCAGCAACGCCGAGCTGTCCCTACTCTGCGGCGCCCGCACCAACGAAATACCCCAATTGCTCGGTTACCAGCCCGCCATGGAAGAGGCCGTACACCGCGACAGCTTCGTCCTCACCTGCTGAAAACCACCCGCGACCAGCTCGCGGAGACAGTTTCCACAGTTGAATTGTCGCCGCTCGCGCATTACATTTATGGCTTGTTCCAAAGCCACAATCCTGGCGCCAAAGCGACACCTTGCCAGCCCGGCGCAACAGTTAATCTGTTATTTTTGTAGCCCATTTCTGTCCCCAGAGCCAAAAAGGAGCTGCCTATGTCCGGCCACAACAAATGGTCTTCCATCAAACACAAAAAAGGCGCGGCCGACGCAAAACGCGGCAAAATTTTCTCGCGCGTGAGTAAAGAAATCATCATGGCTGCCAAAGAAGGCGGCGGCGATATTGATCTGAACGCGCGCCTGCGTTCGGCCGTCACGGCTGCCAAAGCTGCGAATATGCCCAATGACAACATCGACCGCGCCATCAAAAAGGGCTGCGGCGGTGGCGATGGCGTCCAGATGGAATCACTCAGCTACGAAGGCTACGCCGCCGGCGGCGTGGCAGTTATCATCAACTGCCTCTCCGACAACCGCAACCGCACCGCCGCCGACATCCGCTCCTTCTTCAACAAGTACAACTGCAACATGGCCGGCAGCGGCGCCGTGTCGTGGAAATTCCACCGCAAAGCCCGCTTCGTCATCGAAGGCGAAAACGCCAACGAAGAGAAACTCTTCGAACTCCTGCTCGATGGCGGCGCCGATGTCGAAGACATTTCGGTGGACGACGATGTCGCCGAAATCCTCGCCCCGCCAGAGGCCTTCAGCAGCATCCTCGGCATCTTCGAAAAGGCCGGCATTGAGGTCAGCGAATCCAGCATCGCCCTCATACCCGAGAACAATACGGTCGTCAACGACCTCAATACTGCCCGCCAAGTCAACAAGTTCATTGATGTCCTTGAAGACTACGACGACGCCCAGGAAGTCTACACAGACATGGAAATCAGCGACGAGATTGGTCAACAACTCGCCGAAGAAGAAGACTAAGGCAACGGACGTCTCTTCACAGCTCCGCGGGCATGACCGAAGGACCAACACGGCTCCTTCCGTCATGCCCGTTGTCGTTTGATGCGCAATTCAGCCATGAGGAACGCGCCATGGACATCATCAGTGTTGACGACATGCGACGCCTGGACGCGCTGGCCATCAGCAGCGGCAGCGCCAGCGGCTGCGATCTCATGGACCGCGCCGGCAAAGGCGCCGCCGAGGAAATCATCTGCTACCTGGAGGGCCTGCCGTCACGACAGCGCCGGCGCATCGTCGTCCTGGCGGGCAAAGGCAACAACGGCGGCGACGCGTGGGTCGTCGCCCGCGTGCTCCACCAGCAGGGGCTGACGGTGGCACTCTACAGCTGCTGCCGGCGAGACGAGTTGCCCGCCGATGCACGCTTGCATGCGGCGCTTCTGCCAGCCGCCGTTCCTCGCCGCGAAGCGATCAGCGAACTGCCCGCCGAGGCGCTGCAGCCCGGCGGCGTTATCATTGACGGCCTGCTCGGCACCGGCCTCCATGGCACACCACGCGGGCCCTACCGGCGCGTCATCGACCAAGTCAACGCCAGCGGCCTGCCCGTCGTTGCCCTGGACATTCCTTCCGGCCTCGACGGCGATTCCGGCGCCGCTGAATGCGCGATTGTCGCCGACCTGACGCTGACCATGGCCTTCCCAAAGACCGGGCTCGTCCGTGGCGACGGCCCGCGCCTTTGCGGTCCCATCCACGTCATCGACATCGGCTTCCCGCCAGCCGTAAGCGCTGCCGCGCAGTCACTCGGCCGGGCCTTTACCCAGGCCGATGCCGCCGCGCTGCTTCGCCGCCGCGATCCCGCCGCACACAAGAACAGCCTCGGGCACGTCCTCTGCGTGGCTGGTTCGCGCCAGTACGCCGGCGCGGCGGCACTCTGCGCCAGCGCGGCTCTCCGCAGCGGCGCCGGCCTGGTGACGCTCGCCCATCCGGCGGCCATGCCGCGGCCAACATTACCCCACGCACTGATCTGCACACCGATGGGCGATGCCCAAAACGACGATGTCTTTGGCGATGCCATGGTTCCGCAACTGCTGCAGGCGTTGCTGAACAAAAACGCTGTGGTCTACGGCCCGGGTAGCAGCCCCGCCGCAACGCCAAACGTCCTGCGCGCGCTCCTGGCGGCAGCCATCCCGATGGTCATTGATGCCGACGGCCTACGCCTCCTCGCAGCCCATCCCGAGCTCCTTGACGCCGCTCAGGCCGGGCTGGTGCTCACGCCCCACCCGGGCGAAATGGCTGCACTCCTGCGCGGCGTGGGCTTGACTGACACCATGCCGGCCAGCCGCCGCGAACAAGCCAAGGCCCTGGCCGCACGTTGCCGCGCAGTAGTGGTTCTCAAAGGCCAACACAGCGTCGTCGCCACGCCCGATGGCCAGGAGCCGACCATCAACCTCAGCGGCACAGCCGCGCTGGCCACAGCCGGCACGGGCGATGTCCTCGCCGGCATGATCGGCGCCATGATCGCCCAGGGAATGTGCCTGGAGGACGCCGCGCGCTGCGCCGTATTCGTCCACGGCGTCTGCGCCGAATGCTGGCACGGCGCCCAGCGCGCCCTTATCGCCGACGACGTCGTCGAGCTCATCGGCAGCGCCTTGCGCCTCGTCGCCCCAGGCGCCTGAGCAGATGCTGGAGTAATCCAAGACTTTTTACCCAGCTGCCGCCGTTTGCACCGAGCTCCCCACGCTCAATGGCTGGCTTTGCCTGTCGCAACCGTAGGCCAGCAAGCGACGATTGTATCTGGTGCCATCCGCGCCCGGGCCGTCATCGCTGCCGTTCTCAGCCGTAGGCCATGCGCGGGTCGGTGACAATCTGCGGCTTGATAATCTCAATGCGGTGTTCGCCCAATACTCGTTGCAGCTTGCCGAACATCGCGTCATCGTCGTAAATGCCAATCATCGCGCCGCCGGATCCAGTCAGTTTTGCCGGCGCGCCCACGGAACGGGCCAATTCGATCATGCGCCGGTTCTTCGCGCTAACGCAGTTGCCGCACACTTCGCAACGCAGATCGAAGTTGCGGTTGAGCAGCGCCGGCAGCTTCTCGTACTGCCGTTTATCCATCGCCTCCAGCGCCAGGTCGGTCAACGACGCCCATTCCTTCATGGCTTCAAGCACCTGCGGCACACCGGCGTCGTAATCTTCACGCAAATGGCTGTGGAGAATTTCCGACCCCTCGGCCAAATCCGTTCGGAACGCGACAAAAAAGGTGAGTTCGCTGGGAATATGAATCACGCGATAACGGCCGATGCCGTGCGCGTCCATATAGCGCTTGTCAAAATCCATGAACACCGGCTCGTTGAAGGCCTGCGCCACGCGGTCCTGCAGACCCGCCGGTATGCCCAGCTCCTCGCGCTCCACCGACAAAACCAAATTGGCCAGCCATGCCGGCGCGATCTTCACGCCATAAAACTGCGCCAGAGCCCGCATGCAACCCGTGATGATCGCCGACGACCCCGCCAGCCCCAGGCGATTCGGAATGTCCGTGTTGTAGCGCAGCGTGAAGTTGCGCTTGTCCATCTCAATCCCATTCTCCAGGCAATAATCGCGGAATTTGCGGATGGCCGCCTTCAACAGCCGAATACCGCCGTAATAACCGTATTTGACGACCTCGTCACAGAGCTGTTCAACACTGCCGAACGTGCTGTGGTCCCGCAACGACGGCAGCAAGTCCAGTTCAGGACTCTCGTACAGCGTCACGTCCGCCGAATAATTGCTGAATACAAAGGCGATGGTCTTGCCGTGATAACCATCCGAGGGATTACCAATCACTGCCGCCCGCGGAAATGCCCGTGTCCGTATAATCATGGTACTGACCTGCTGCTTGAGTACGCTCGCGTTACTGCCCGTCCCCTGCGTGAACAAGCTCGTAATATAGTCGCAGAAAAAAACAGCGTCACCCAATAAAGCGAAAACCAAGATCAGACCGGCAATCGGTCAGCGATTGATAATGACTGCCAGTAATGTCACTATCCGGCACGATGGGATGCAACGTGTCTTGCCAATGTGGCGCCCTCTGGGCGCAATCCTTTGTTGTTGTCCTACCCCGGGTTGCGTCGCCCTCCGGGCGCCTCACCCGGGGTTACGCATGGTCCGGCCCTCCGGGCCGAACTTGGCCGATCTGCATTTTATTGCCGCGAAGCGGCAGAAGCGCTGAAAGCGCGAAACATACCAGCCCAGGGCAAGCACGCTGAAAGCGTGCGCCGCCCTGGGTAGCGCGCCATATTTGTCCGTGTTCCTCAGCCTCTTTGGCGCCAGTCGGCGAAGCTGACTGGCGCCAAAGAGGCAATGGAACTCACTTGCCTACCTGGGACTGACATCGGCGGCATGTTTGGCCGCCAATATCAATGGGTGACCGATTACGCAGACCGAGCAGACCGGCAGTAATCCGATCCGTCCGATCCGTCCGATCCGTCCGCGAAAAAGACGCCCGCGCCGTCCGCACTTGTCGCGCAAAAAAAGAGCGGGCCGCCAGCGTTGGTTTTCACCAGGAACGCAGGCGACCCGCCGGTTGGGCGTTACGCGCTGAGCGTGTGACGCGGTCTTACTTCTTGCATTTCTTGCTAGTGGCTTTTTTCTTGCTGTCGCAGCAGCAGCCGCAGGCCGGTGTATCCTTGAGAACGATGACCTTGCCGCCATTGTCCATGGACTCATTGGCCGCCAGGGTCACTTCCAGGTTCTTCACGGCTTCGCTGTAGGGCGAGAGAATCAAGTCCTGATCATTCTCCAAAATGGCTTGGATGAAGACATTGTCTTCTTCCTGACCGATATCATTGCCGGTCTTGGCATTAATGGTGCGATGCGGCTCGGTAATAACCACACCAGTGCGCTCGGTATATTCCATGCGGCCATTCATGGTGAAGCAGTCAATGCCGTTCTTTCCGCCACCACCGCGGATGAAGCAACCGCTGTACACCGTGCCAATAATGCCGTTCTCGAACTTCAGGTTCACGGCTGACGCATCTTCCGTATCGTAGTTCTCAACGTCTGTGATAATGCCGCGACGGCCAAAGGCCTGCACCGCGACGACTTCGCCAAACAGCAACCGGCACATATCGAAGGTGTGGATGGTCTGCTCCACAGCCTGCCCGCCGGAAGTGTCACGACGACGCCACCACCACACGCCGGGCATGCCGCCAACCCAGTATGCATTGAAGAAACCGACCTTCTGCTGCTCAACCCAGCTCTTCATCATCGGCACAAAGTCCAGATAGCGATCCTGGAAACCCGCCGCGTTGATCAGCTTCTTGGCTTTCAGCCCCTTCTCCACTTCGCGGGCATAGTCCATGCACATGGCCACCGGTTTTTCCACGAAAAGATGGCAGCCCTTCTCAATGGCCATCTGCTCCATGCCCTTGTGCGCGCAGGGCTCAACGCAGACGTATACGGCGTCGAGCTTCTCTTTGCTCAGCATCTCTTTGTAGTCTTTGTAAGGCGTCGCCCCGAAGCGCGTTGCGGCCTTCTGCACCCGGTCGTCCAGCAGGTCACACACCGCCGTGATCTGCGCGTCGGGAATCTTGTTGTTGTCGTAATGAGCGAAATGGAAATTACCAATCCCGCCACAACCGATGAAACCAACGCGAACCTTTTTAGCCATTTTCTTCTCCATGTTGACTGTTGTTCCGGACCAGGCACTCGCCGTAGTCTGTTGCTCAGTAAATCCTATATTCAGTCGGGATTGTCCCGTTCAGGCCAGCCATTCGCGCGTCTCAAGCAACGAACTGCGCGAGTCCTTCAGAGGATGATACTCCAGGCCCAAGTAACCCGTGTAGCCGGCTTCGTCAATTTTGCGGCAGATAAAGGGGTAGTTCTGTTCGCCGGCCTTCATCTCGTGCCGCCCGGGTATGCCCGCCGCATGGAAGTGCCCGATGATGTCCAGGTTCGTCATGATCTTCTCGGTGACATTGCCTTCCATAATACCCGCGTGGTAAATGTCATACAGGCCCTTCACGCTGGGTGAATTAACGCTGCGTAAGACGGCCGCCATGTCCTCAGAGTTGTCGAGGAAGTACCCTGCGTGGTTCACCGCCGTGTTGAGCAACTCCAGGATCAGCGTGATGCCGGCCTTCTCCGCCAGCGGCGCCAATTTGCGCAGCCCCTCAATCACCGCCTTGCTCATGTCACAGCGCGTCCGGCCGGGAACGACGTTGCCCGTCAGCACAATCACTTTCCAGCAATTCAGGCGCTTGGCGACTTCGACCGTCTCGGCAAAATCCGCCACGTACTTGTCATGCTGGCTGCGGTCAATCAAGTTGTTGCAGCCGTTACCAAAACTGGTGATCGCCACCTGATACTTCTCGGCCGCCGCAGCAATCGCCGCGATGTCCTTGTTCGCATAGCCCCAGAACTCGCCGGCCGTATAGCCGCAGTCGGCCACCGCCGCAATGCGGTCCGCAAAGGGCAGCTCCTTGAAAAACAATTCCAGACATGGACTCAGTTTCATGTCAATACGCTCCCTGATTGGGTTCTTCAGCCCTGCCCGAGGCAAGTCCACCGCCGGGCCGCTCGACGTTATAAAACCTAGGAGACCAAAACAATCCCTATAATGTGTACGGTCCAACACGCTTTTCCATGCAGCCAAACGCATTTAAAGGAATTTTGCCACGCAGACATCGGGCACTCACCACCAGATAAACGCCGGGGAATTCAGCGTGACCGCCACCGACAACCATGGATAATTGCTTTTCAGCAATGATATTCACGGACAATACCACACCGACACGGCGATCGCGTACCATGCCGGTACAGCCGCAGGCCACCACTCACACCGTAACCGGGCTCCCCACCCAGCAACGCGAACTGAAAGGACGCACAATGAATTTTGCCGGCAGTTTTACCGTACCGTTTCACGTCCGTGACGGCGTCATCTACGACGCCAACGACCGGAAAGTCAAGCTGTGGGGCGTCAACTACTATGTGCCCTTCAACCACAATTTCTACAACCTCGAAGAACTCGGCAAAGACCACTTCGCCGCTATTGACGAAGACATCAGGCATTTCCGCCTGCTCGGCGTGGACTTCATCCGCATGCATCTCTACGACCGCGAAATCACGGATCGCCATGGCAATATCGTCGAAAACAAGAACCTGGCGGTCTTCGACTATCTTGTCGAGCAGTGCGCCCAAAACGGCATCTATCTGATGATTACGCCAACAGTCTGGTGGAACACCGTCAAGACCCAGATCATGATGGAGCGCTTCTACGCTTTCTGGAACATCGGCGCCCAGGACGCCTTCGGCTTCTCGAATTACTATGCCAACGATGCCATGCTATGGGATCCCGACGCCATCGCCTGCCAGCAGAACTACCTCGAGCAGCTCTTCACCCGCGCCAGCACCAGCTCTGGCAAGCGTCTCTCGGAATACGAGAATGTCGTCGCCATTGAGCTGTTCAACGAACCACGCTACCCCAACCGGTACCTACTCGAACCCGATCCTGACCTCAATAGCAACGGCATGATGGCTGCCACCCGCCCGCGCGGTGAACAACGGCAGCTTTTTGTGCGCATGTGGCAGGCGTTCACTACAGAACACCCGGATGAAAAAGACGAGGACCGGCGCTTCTCCCTCTTCTCCGCCCAGCTGATGCAACGCTACTTCGGCGCGTTGCTGCCCATCGTCCGCAAGCACTTCGGCCAACGGGTCCTCACCGCACAGCATATCGGCAGCGAGAGTACCTTCCCGGGAACCACCAAGGCCTTCATTGAGGCTGCCGATATTGATGCCAGCACCCTCTGCACCTACCTTAATGTCCACAGTTTCGACGCAGTCAACACGGACGACTGCAACCACCTGACCTATGCCGCCAAATGGCTGGACAAATTTGCCAGCATCGATTTCGGCAGACTTGGCAAAATCGCCTACGAATTCAACGCCACCGCAACGACCAACGGCTACCCACTCGCCGCCATCGCCGCTATCTACGCACAGCTCGACGTCCAACTGGCCGCCTATTTCACCTACACGCCAGCAGCCATCGCCGCCTGGAACCCCGGCTGGCTGGTCCATTACCTGAACATCGCTCATACACCCTCACGTGCGGCCGGCTTCGCCGCCGCCGGCGACATCTTCCGCCAGCACAACCCCGGCGACGTCATCGCTATGACCCCCGAAGCCTGGAGCGGCAACAACTACGCCATCGAACGCAAAAACGACTTCGTCTTCAGCCGGGACAACCGCGTCTTCCGTTACTCCGGCGACAACGACATCGACCCCGGTGACATCGCCGCGCTCCGCGTTGTCTCAGGCCGCGGGTCGTCCCGCTTCGTCGCCAGCAACGGCAACGGCTTTTATCACCTCGCGCGCCAGGACGCCGCCACGTGGCAGCTGTCGCTGTTCCCCAGGCAGCATTACGTCATCTCGCCCGAACGCAGCCGGCAGTACCGTTCCATGGCCAACCGCTACATCAACTGCCTCCAGGAACCCCCGGTGTCAATCCTCCGGGAAGAACGGGTCACGTTCACCATGAAGGCCTTCAAGGTCACTAGCGCCACCAGCCTCGCCAACGGTAGTAGTATCGCGCCCGACCAAAATGGCACGCTGCTGCTCAAACCCGGCGAATACCTCCTGCATCTGTAACCGCAACAACAACCGACAAAACACCCGGCGACAAAACAAGGCCGCACGCCACGCCGGCGGCGCCAAGACGTGCAGCAAAGGCAAATGAATAACGGGACAAGGACACAAGCATGCGCAGGCGACTCGAAATAATCCGTGTTTGCTGCCTGGGCCTTGCGGGTGTAGTTGTTTCCGGAGCGGTACATGAGAGCGGCCATGCTCTCGTCGCAGCTTGGGCCGGTCTTGACATCGTGCGCCTTCAGCTATGGATTATCGCCGGCCCGCCGCATGTCCTCATGGCCGGAGAAACAACCAGGAGCTCCTATGCCGCGATTGCCATCGCCGGAATGTTGTTGACGGTTCTCGTCGGATTGTTCGGCACGATCAGCGCAGGTCTTCTCACCAGAAAATGGCCGCCGGCACGCTGGGTCATTGTTTTCTTCTTCCCAATGCTCTGCCAAAGCTTGGCGTGGGTCATCCTGCCTCTGGCCATCATCCTCGGTGCACCGGCCCCAAAAGACGATGTGACAACCTTCATGCGCGACACCGGCTTGCACGCCATCGCGATACTGGCCATCGGCCTGGCCGTGACCGCCATCGCCGCATTGGCGCTGCGCTGGGCAGTCAGATCGGCAATAACGGCAACGCGTACGCAGTCACAGCCATCCTACGAAGCGCAGCAATAGAGCCAATTGCCGCATCCCAAACCACCCGGTGCCGCGTGTCATTGTTGGCGGGTGCTCCCTTCGCCCTCTCGCAAGAGAAAGCTACCAGACTCGTGCCGCATGCGGCACAGCCACCATTCACGCAAACTTGGAAACACGAACTAGTCGCAAAACGGCGTAACTGCCTTGCCCTGAAAGCTAAAACGCCACTCTACCCGCATTTATTAACAAAACGCTGTGCATAAGTGCTCTTGTGTATAACCAACTGACCCAAAAAATCTAGTCTGCAAAAGGGACCGGATGCCATAACCCACTGAGCTAACGAATACTCTAAATGACAGCGCGCATTGTAAGTTTTTCGTTAGGCCTGTTAATAACTTGTCAGCAACCACCCACAAATCGCCCGCAGAACGCTTTTCAAGGAAATAAACGAAATTTTCCCATAGGGGCGGCGTGGGGCCGCGCCGCAGCGGTTTTCAACGGCAAATGCCCAGCATACTGCTTGCAGCGGGGCCATGGCCGGGCTAATTTTGACTGTTCGTGTTTTTTCGTGCAATACCCCGCCACTGACTAACCAAAAGGACCGCTCATGCTTAAGAAGCTCATGTTATGCCTAGCCCTCGGCTCTTCCGCTCTGATGGCTGCCGACAAATGCTTGGTCGAATGGACCTTCAAGACCGCAGCTGACGTCGCTGCTTGGTCCGCCAAGACCAACCACGTCGCGGATGTCACTCTTTGCGAAGAAGGCATGTGCGGCGTCCTCAGCGACTGGGACCCGTGGATCACCAGCCCGCAGTTCCATATCAAGGCCAAGCCATGGCAATACGTCGAAATCACCGCCAAGACCGACGCCAACGGCGGCGGCACCATTTTCTACACAAACACCAACAACACGCAATACGATGGCTTCTCGCCGAAAATCAATGTCGGGATGCGCTTCACGGGCGACAACCAGTGGCAGACCTACACCGTCACCCCAGGCTGGACGCAGCAGGACATCAT
>JAQWBY010000106.1 GCA_028706165.1 Lentisphaeria bacterium
GGGGCCGGCTGTGATTGCGGCAGTGACCGTAGAAGGGCGCCCGGAAGGCGTATTCATTGACGCTGATTTTCTCGCCTTCACCCAGAACCACGCCCTGTTCGTGATGATACACGGCTTCGGCGCGCTGGATGGCAATGTCGTCAAACACCACGGTGCCGCGCAGATGCCACTGGCCAAAACGCAAGGACTGCCGGGCATTCACGCCGGAGGGCGCGACCGCGATCTGCCGGTAGTATTTCCACTCCGCCGGTGGCGAGCCGATGTCCACATTGGCGAACAACGGTCCGGTGACGGCCGTACCGCCACCGCCATCACTCCTCGCCCAGTAGCTAATGGCGTAAAGACCACCGGGACTGAAGGCGACGGGTTCGGAAAGCCAGTGGTTGGCGCTGTTGCCATCGCCGGTGACAGCAATGGCACGCTGGCCACTGTGGGCACCGGTAACGACGGCGCCGGGCGGCGCCGAAAGCAGCCAGCCCGCGACACTGTCGCCCTGGCCAATCTCAAAAGACGGATTGGGGACTTCCTGGGCATTGACAGCCAATGCGCCAAGCAGCACACAAGCAAGGGCAGACCACGTGCGTTTCATACCCGACTCTCCTTTTTCAGCAATGTGAACACGCTTAGGGACGACATCCTGACGGGCTACGGCGGCGCGACATCGGAAGGCCGCCGCGGTGCTATTTCATTTGCTGGGCAGGAACCCAGCAGGATCCGCATATGCACTTGCTCTGCTTGCAGGTGCCATCGGCAGCCGCCGGCGCGTAGGGCGCCATGGACTGCTCAACGAGATCCCGGAAGTGGCGCCAAGCCGGATCATCACGACCGGCGAAGACTGCCCCACCGGCGTTGATCTGCCCCCAGCCACCGGCAGCGGCGGGCAGGGCCGCCATGAGGACGCGGCTCTGAGCCGGATTGGCGACATTGACCAGGCACGCGTAGGGCTGCGCCGCCCAGGCTTCGCCGAGGCGCTCGCGGACGGCATCGCGCAGGGCCTTTTCACCGGCCGGGTCGGCACTGATGTCTTCGCGGCGGGCGAATGAGTAGTCGCCGTGGTACTGCGCATTGAGGTCGAGCCAGGTAATAAGCGTCGCCACGGCGTCCTTGTCGGCAAGCAGCGCCGGACAATGCCCTTGGAGGAGGAATGGCATGAGATTGCCGGCGTGGGCGAAGTAGTCGCGCGGTTTGCTCACAGCGGTTTCCACATTGCGCTGAGCGATCTTGATCATGCCAGGCCGGTTGATGAGCTCGTTGTAGGACGTGGCGATGCGCACGGTGCTCGGCCAACCGGGGTAGTCGGGCATGGGCCGTTCCACGGGCGTGCCGCGCAAATCCGGTTGGGCTTGGCCGAGGCCGTGGCAGGAGATGCAGTGGCGGTCGAAAATGGGCTGGACCGAGCGCAGGTAGCTGAAACCGCCAGGGTAGTCGTGGTTGGCGGGCAGCGTCAGCGCCTTGGGGGAGCCGGCGTTGCCGCTGCGCGGCGGCGGCGTCAGCGCGCGGTCTTCGTGGCAACCGATGCAGCTGAGGGTCTCGCCCGGCTGGGTGAAGATGAAAGAACGCATGGTCATGACAGCCATGCCCTGCTCATCAAGCGCCTGCAACTGGATCGGCACGCCGGACGGAACCTGGAAAAATGCGCTGCCATCGGGATTGACCGGCACCGTGCCCTCCACCCGCTTGACGATCTCCTGCCGGACCGCGCCGCGATGGGGCACCGACGGCGTCGGCTGGCCAATGATGCTGTTGACGCGCAAGGCCTTGATCGGCGCCCCGAAATCCATGCGGCCGAGCGCGGCATTCTGGATGTAAAGCAGCCCGGGGCGCTTCTGGCCCTGCTCATCCTGCGGCGGCGGCAGAGTCGAGCTGAGCAGGACGGGCTCCGGCCGCGGCTGCAGGGGCATGGGCGACACGCTGGACATCGCCGGATCGCGGTAGATTTCCTCACGCCCGCCGAGGGAGTCGATAAGCACAATGCCGTAGGCGTTGACGGACTGGACCTTGCCCTGTATCGCCAGTTTCTCCGGCGTATACGCGGCCAGCACGAGGTCTTCGCTGAGGGGCCATGGCGTGCAGAAGACACCCTCCGGCCAGCCTTCGGTCTCCGGGAAGCGCGTTTCGGGCGTCAGGCGGGTGATGGGTTTGGGCCCGTCCTCACCCTGGCTGGGATCGAGAGCAATAATGGATCCGGCGCTGTAGGAGTGGTGGCCCATGGCAGTACAAACGACCTTGCGTGAATCGGGTATCGCCCGCGCTTCGGCGAGCATGCAGGGGTTGATCGTGTAATTGCCGTAGTAGTGGGCGGTGTTGGTGCCGTCAGGGCGAATTGTCCACAGACTTTGGTAGAAGGTGTCGTGGCGGTTGATGTAGTCCCAGCGGGAGAAGATAATGCGCCCGTCGGGAAGGACGCTCGGGTCCCACTCGTTGGCCTCGCCGAAAGACAGCAGGCGGATACCGCCGCCGTCGCCATGCATCAGATAAAGCAGATAGGACGGGTTGTAGCGGCGATGGTGGCAACGTCCGAAACCTTGGCAGCGCGTGGACACAAAAACGATGTTGCCATCAGGCAGATAGCAGGGATCGAAGTCCTCGACCAGCACGGTATTGCGGCCGCCTGCACCTTGGCGCGCGTCGTTTGCGGTGCCCGTGAGCTGCCGCAAGCCCGTGCCGTCGCTGTTGATCTCCCAGATGAAAAAACGCCGGTGAGCGCGATTTTCCACGCTGTGATCGCAATAGGAAAAAAGTATTTTCTTGCCGTCGTAGGACAGATCGGGGTGGGCGACGCTGCCGATGGGCAGTTTGTCCTTCAGTAGCTCAACGGCCTCGGGCGCAGCGCTTTTCCAGTTGCGCAGGACGACCAGGCCGGGGCCGGGGCGGCTGTGGCGGCCGAGGTACTGGTCGCATTGGTGGCTGTAGGTGGTCGGCGGCTGCTTGTTGATCAGCAGGTCAGCGAAATCAAGGAGCGGATGGGAGAGAATAATGCGGCGACGCAACGCCTTGAGGTCGCTGAGCAGCTGCGGCCAGCTGCCATCGGGGCGCTCCGGCAAAGCGGCCGCGCGCGTCGTCAGCGCAACGAGCTCAGCAGTCTCGGCGGGCAGCGCACGGCTTTTTTCCACGAACGCCAGGGTCTTGCGCACGAGCTCGAAGCTCTTGTCAGCGTCGTCAATGATCGTCGCAGCCTGGCGGACCTCGTGGTAGAAGGCGAGGAGGGCGGCGAGGTCCGCACGGCTGTCATTTTTCGACATGGCGGCGAGGCGCTGGAGGTAATCCTGGCCGGACATGCCCAGGCGCTTGGCCTGCGCGGTGGCCAGATCAGCGACGGCCACGGCGGTCAAGCCGCTGGCGAACAACGCTGCGTGGCCGCCGTCCTGGACGCCCAGGTCCTGGCGCAGCCAGCGCTCTTCCCCGGGAAAGTCCTGCGCGAGACTTTGGGAAAATATCCCGGCGACTTTGTCCGGCGGCAGGGCGGCGTGGATTTCAAAGTGCATGTACTTGCCGGCGTTCCAGGCCTTGTCGGCGCCGACGCCGACGCGGAAGCTCTTGAATTGCCCGTCCAATTTCAGGCAGAGATGGCTGAGGGAATGAGCCCACCAGCCCTCCTTGTGAATTTTGCCGCCGATGCTGATCGGCTGGCGCCGGAAGTTGCTGTTGACGAAGAGTCGCTGCCACTGGACGCTGCTGACGAGCATAGGCAATTCCAAGCCGGACACCATCGTGCCATCCTCACGGGTAAAGGTCGGATCGACCCAGCACGTGTGGTCGCCGCCGTTGCCGTCGCCACCAAAGCCCGCCGTCAACCACAGCAACTGACAGCCGCTGACGTTGACGTCGTAGTACACGGCCTCCTTGCCCTTTTCGAGATTGGGCGTGACCAACAGGGGCTTGGTGCTGACCGAACTGCTGACCGCCAGCACGTCCCGACAGCTGAGGATACGCTCGGACCACTGCGCCACCACGTCAGCCGCGTCCGAGGCAGTTGCGGCGGACTGCGCCTGTAGGCATATGGACAACGCGAAGACGAAAAAAGACAGGACGGTGGCGCTGATTGTTTTCATGGTCGTTTTTCTCTTCCCGCCATCCCCGGCGGTTTGTACGGCGAGTCATATCAGTCGTCGATGGCATAAGCGGCGGCGAGTTTGAGCAGGTCGGCCATGCCGACGTCTATGCTGTCGCCGACGCTGATGCCGCAGATCTCGGCCTGGCCGGCGGCGAATTCAATGGCGAGGCGCGCTTCTTTGTTGCTGGGGTAGTGTTTCAGGCGTTCTTCGTAGGCCCATTCACTCTCGTGGTTGAGTTGGGGGACTTCGGGCTGCATGCGATGAATGGCAACGACCTTGCCGTCTGTGTCAAGAAAGAGCAGATCGAGGGGCACGAGGGTGTTCTTCATCCAGAATGATCGCTGGCTGCTTTCCGGGAAGACGAAGATCATGCCGCCGTCATTGGGCACCTTCTCGCGGAACATGAGGCCGCGTGCCTGTTCCATGGGCGTCAGCGCCAGTTCCATCTTCGGAAAGGCGTAGCCGTTGATAAGCAGCGGCCAGTATTGCGGCCGCGGCGGCTTTTCCGCAGCATTGGCCTGGCCGTACTGCAGGGCGATATGGCCGCCGAGGGCCATGAGGACGACGGCGACGAGGCTACTGAGATGATCTCGTATGCTGTTCATGATTCCAATCGCTGGCCTGCCAACACAGGCTCAGGCCTGCATGCCGGCGGTGGCGGTTTCGGGTGAGAGATAGACCAGCAGCTGCGACAGCTCAGCGCGCAATTTGGCGCGCGGCACAACGCGATCGACCAGGCCGTGGTCAAGCAGGAATTCCGCACTCTGGAAGCCCGGTGGCAATTCACTGCGGGTGGTCTCTTTGATGACGCGCGGGCCGGCGAAACCGATAAGCGCTTTCGGCTCGGCGAGGATGACGTCGCCCAGCGACGCAAAGCTGGCGGTGACGCCGCCGGTAGTCGGATGCGTGAGAATGGCGATGTACGGCAGGCCGGCTTCGTCATGGCGCATCAGCGCGCCAGAGGTCTTGGCCATCTGCATGAGGCTCAGAGCGCCCTCCTGCATACGAGCACCGCCACTGGCGGTGACGATCACCAGCGGCAGGCGGCTGCGCGTGGCTTCCTCCGTCAGACGAGTGATTTCCTCGCCGACTACCGACCCCATGCTGGCACCGAAAAAGCGGAAGTCCATGACAGCCAAAGCGTATCGCGTGCCGTCGAGAGTGGCGCAGCCGCAGACTACCGCATCCTTCAGGCCAGTCTTCGCCTGTGTTTCCTTGAGCTTGCGCGGATAGCTGTTGTCGTGCGCAAAATCAAGCGTATCAACGGATGACAAGCCCTCGCCAAGCTGTTGGAAACTCCCCTCGTCGCTGAGCAGGGCGATGCGCTGCCCAGCAGTGAGGGGAAAATGATGACCACAAGCCGGACAGACCTGCAGATTGCTGTCCAAGGCGCTTTGGGCAATGGTCTGCTCGCAGCCTTTGCATTTGAGCCAGACGCCCGCCGGTATGTCCGCCTTGGGCGACGTCTTGCCTAGTGGCGAAATGGTTTTGCCGAAAAATCCCTGCATGTGTGTATGTCCTTGCTGCTTGCTGTGCTTGCTGTGGTTGCTGTTTGTTGGCACTGCCGCCGCTTGCAGTCAACGCGTGGCGATCAGTCTCTGGCGGCAGTAATGACGTAAACCGCCGCCGCGCCGGCTGCCAGCAGTGCCGTCGTGGCGGCGCTGAGAGTCGCGCCCGTCGTAAAAACGTCATCAACCAGCAATAACGATTTGCCGACGATGATGCTTGGCTTTTTGACCATGAAGGCCCCGCTGATATTTTTCAGCCGCTCTTCATAATGCAGTCGCGCCTGTTGCGACGTGCGGCGGCACCGGCGGAGGGCATTGCTTACGGCAGGCCGCCGGAGCTCCCGCCCCAGACACTGCGCCAGCAGGTCGGCCTGGTTGTAGCCGCGGCTGATTTCGCGCAGCCAATGTAGTGGCACCGGCACGATCAGGTCCGGCGCCGCTGCGCCGTAGCGCCGCCAGGCGTCGGCCATGGCACCGGCCAAAAATGGCGCCAGGCTGGTCTGTCGTTGGTATTTGAAGGCGTGAACTGCTTCGCGCAGCTGCCCGGCAAAGGGAAAGGCCGAAACGGCGGCGGCCCACGGTCGGCCGCCACACTCCAGGCAGTCCCGGCAAAGATCCAGATAGCTGTCGTTGGCACCGCCGCAGCCCGGGCAACGGCGCTCCGGCAACCATGGCAGTTGCTGTTCGCAGGCCGTACAGAGACGCCTGGGACCGCAGCTGAGCTCGGCTTTGCAGAGTGGACACAGTGGCGGCACCGCAATGTCGGCGACGCTGCGGCAGATGCCGCCGCACGCCGTGATGATAGTACCTGCGATGGACGTCATGAATGCGTTCTTCTGCTAGGCGCCGCTACGGGCGCGATTAGTCTTCGGGGAAATCAGCCATATCACAGAGCATGACGATGGCCTGCGCGGCCAACGCCGCGCCTTGGCCGATGGCGTCCTGCTGCTCGTTCGTCTTGGCTTTGACGGATATACGTTCGGGCTGGCAACGGAAAAGCGCGGCGATGGCCTCGCGCATGGCCGGAATATGCGGCGCCAGCTTGGGTTTTTCGGTGATGACGGTACAATCGAGATTGATCAGCTGCCAGCAACTGACGCGGGGATCGTCCAAAACCTGGCGCAAGAGCAGGGCGCTGCTGGCGCCGCGCCAGCGCTCATCGGTGTCCGGGAACCACTGGCCGATATCGCCGAGGGCGAGGGCGCCCAGAACGGCATCGGTGATGGCGTGGAGCAGCGCATCGGCGTCGGAATGGCCCTGGAGGCCCCACGGCGAGGGCAAATGCACACCACCCAGCCGGAGCTCCCGTCCGGAAACGCAGCGATGGAGGTCGTAGCCCTGACCGATTCGCAACATGGTGGCGCTCCTTGCGTAAGTTGTCCTTAGGTCGCCGGCGGGGCTTATGGCACCGGCGGCAGCGACTCCTGGTCAAAAATATTGGCGACGATTTTTCGGGCGGCGTCATCGGCGGCCTGACGACAGGCGGCTTGGAGGGGAATGTCGCGATCGTGCATACGCGGCAAGTCCGCACTGCCAATGACCTCGCGGCTTAGCACGGGCTTTTCCAGGTCGGTACTGAGGAAGAGCTCATAGGCGGTCTTGAGTTCAATGCGGTAGAGGACGGTCTGGTAGGCGTTGGCGTCATCTTCGCGGACCCGCTTGTCCCGGATTTCACTGCGGGCGACGCCGGAATTGCTGATGGACAACAGCCGCACTTTGAGCACGTAGTCGCTCTTTGCGGTCTGGTTGTCGCAGGAAACGCCTGGCTGATTGGCAAAATGCTCCTGCAGTTTTTGCCGCATGGTCGCAGCGAGGGCGCCCTCCGTGGTGTCATTGGCGACGCTGGCAACGGCAATGGTGGTGCCGGGCTTGGCACCTGGCGCTCCCCAGTGATAACAGGACGAGAGGGCCATGACGCAGCCGATGAGTGCCAAGCCGAGCCGGTGCAGATGAAGGAGTCGCGTGGTCATAGTCGATCCTTAGCGAGTGATGATGTGGGATAGGACGACGGTGGTAATCATTTCGGGTCGGCAGCCGGGATGGCAATGGCGTCAGCGGTCAGCTCGGGATTGCTATCCAGGATGCGACGGGCCTCCTGGGCAGCGGTGGTGTCGGGATATTCGCGGATGAGATCGTGGAGGTAGCGCCGAGCCGAGACAATGTTCTTGTGAGTCGGTTTCAGGTAGAACACGGCCTTGTCGAGGCTGCGTTGCGCCTGTATCTGCTTGGACTGACTGATAAGGTCAAGTAGTTCGCGATTGCGTGGCTGTGACGGGTCCTGCTGCAGGGCCATTTCAGCCTGGCGAACGGCCATGCGCAGCTTGCTGCCATCGCCATCGCCGCGTTTGCTCATGTCGAAGAGCAGCATGGCCACATCGGCACGAACGCCCGCGAGTGTCGCATCCTGCTTGAGAATCGCCTGATAGACGGCGATGGCCTCTTCTGGGCGATGCTCGTTGGCCAGCAGCTCGGCCAGGCGCTGGCGATCGGCTAGTGACACGTGGATGGACGGCGCGCCCTGAATGATCAGCTCGTAAGTCTCAATGGCGGCCGTTTTGTCCCGCAACCCCAGGAAAGTGCCGTTGCCATCAACAAAACTCTCGGCCAACGCCCGCAGATGCTTAACGACGTGGTCGTAGGGGATGTACAGCGGATAGCGCTCAATCAACTCCTTGTACAGGGGCAGGGCCTTGCGGACTTTGCGGGCCGCGAAGAGGCAGTCGGCCTGCCGCAACAGATAGGCCGCTTTCAGCTGGGGACTCTGGGTGCTGTTGCCCAGCTTGCGAAAGAGGCGCGCTGCGCGTTTGTACTCACCTTGCTTCTCGGACTCAGTGGCATCCTGCAGCAGCTGCTGATTCGCCACAAAATCGACCATGGCCTCGTCTTTGTCAGCGCCGTACGTCGTCCTTACAGTCATAGCGGCGACGGCGACGAGCAACAGAGCGAACAGAGCGTTTTTCATATGGTAAACCTCGGGTAAGAGAAGATTCGGACAACGTTTACAGAGCGGAAAAGCACTCTTGCGAAGAGCATAACATACTCGCCGATCGCCCTCCCGTCTACCGCTCACAGACCGCCGTCGCGATGGCGGCGCAAGGCGTTATTCGGGTTGGTTCTTGCGGATGAGGCGGCTGCGCAGGGGGCTGCGGGGCTCCTTGATGCGGCGGTAGTCCTCGGAGAGAATGTCGTCCGCGCTGGGTTCGGGCAGCGGTGGCGGCGCACTATTGCTGGCATGGTGGACTTTGACGATTTCGGGTATGGCCAGCCGCAGGCCGCGGATGAAATCGGACGAAGCGAATTGGCAGGTGCTGAGGACGGCGTCGCGGCGCAATGCCGCCGGCGTGGCCTCGGGCAGCTGCAATGCGGCCAGGGCGAAAGCCGACACCATGGCGCCCATGGCGTGGGCCATGATAATTTCCATGACCAAGTCATGACCAATCAGGTCGGCACCGCTCTGCCGGGCCATGGCGGCCTCGGCCATGGTGCAGAATTGCGACCCCGGCTGGGAAAGAAAGACGCAGTGCCGCACATCGACGCCGACACCATGCAGGGCGTTGACGATCTCGGAGTTCTGCAGCTGGGAAAGCGCGCTGTTCATGTCGGGAAATGGCGTGGCCAGCAGATCGTGCTGGCCATCCAGGGGCGAAAGATGGTGGCCATTGATGAAGTCAGTGAGGACGGTCCAACTGCCGGCCTTGATGTCGTTGCGCAGGCTCAGCGCGCTGTCGACAAAAATATGGCGGTGAACGCCGAGGGCGATGGCGGTGACTGCCGGCAGCACACAGGGGTGGACGCCGTGGCCCTCGTAGAGGTGACGGTGGCCGCGGGCCACCAGAATGGGCAGGTCCTGACAGCAGCCGTAGAGCAGCTGGGGGCTGTTCAGATCAGGCGTGAGGCCGTCGGGCATGCCATCGAGGCGATGCAGCGGCAACTCGCACGGCGGTTGGTCAAAAAGACCGTCGAGTACGAAACCGGCGCCAAATTGGATGAAGAAGGCCGGCTCGCGCCAGGCGTCGAAATGCTCCCGCAGCAGCGCCGCATTGCGCTGTGCGGAGTCGGCCAGAGAAGGACGTCGTTGGGTCATAGCTGCCTGCCGTTGTTCTACCATGACACGCTCATGGCGGGCGGTGGCGCAAAGAGGTCTGCGCTGTCGGGCCGGTCGGGGCTCGGCTGCGCAGTAAATGACCAGGTCGCCGAGTTCTTGTCGTGCCGGTCGCGACTGCAATGACGGATTGGCGCCGGCGTGGTGACGTTGAGTTTGAGCTGGGTGCCGGCCAAGAGGGTCCGCAATTGGGCCAGCCGCTGCTGGTCCCAGCGCGCTGGCGTGCTGGGTAACTCCGCCGAGAAAGTCGTCAAGCCATTTTCCTGCTTGAGCTGGAAAGCGCCGAAAATACCACTGTTGATCGCGCTGGCGGCATCGCGGCCGAGGACGATGATCTGCACCCGGCAGAAGCCGTTGTCCGTCGTCTGTTTGTAATGCCTCAGCTCAATGCTTGTCCGGCCATTGAAATAGCGTTTCACGGCTTCTTCATTGAGGAAGTTGTTGAGGCCCGCCACGCGGCTCTCCTGGTCGCTCTGCCCCTGCCACAGGTCAATGACCGCCTGGGCATTCTCAAGGGTCTGGCGCTGATTCTCGGGAAAGATGTACAGATAGCTGACAATGACGCTGCCGTCGTTGTTGAAGACCACGGTCTGCTCGTGATCCAAGCAACCGCAAAGCGTGCTGACAAGAAAAATGACGCAGAATGCCGACAGCGCGCCGTGAATCATCCGCTGCATTGTGTTCATTCCATTGTTTTACATGACGATGGACCGTGGCTGCGACGCGAGCTGATGGGGAGCGCGCCAACCAAGTCAGAACACCTAAAATAGCCCCCGGATGCGCCGCCGCCAAGACCTCAGGCGGCGTGAACGGATGTATATTTGCCGGCGAGCATGCAGTATGGCAACAAGGAACGCCGCCCCCGCGGCGCGGGTCTATGGCGCGTGTCGCATTGCGCTACCCGGCGATCAGCCAGCTACTCACAATTTCACCACTCCGAGGGTATTCATGATGACCTATCGCGTTGGCGTCGGCCTTTCCGGCGGCACGGACAGTGCGCTAGCCGCGAAGCTCCTGCAGGAAGCGGGCCACGATGTCATTGGTTTCACCATGCAGCTCCTGCCGGGCTGCAGCGCGACCGCCGCCAAGGGCGCGGCCGTAGCCGCGCGTCTGGGCATCCCGCATCGGGTGCTGGACATGACCGACCGCTTTGAAGAGCTCGTTCTCACGCCTTTTGCGGACGCCTACCGCCGCGGCCTGACGCCATCGCCGTGCGTGTGCTGCAACGCGCAGATGAAATTCGGCGCCATGCTCGACGCGATGCTCGCCGCCGGCTGCGAACGCGTCGCCACGGGCCATTACGCCCGACTCGAGCCCGCTGGCGATGACACGCTGCTGCTGCGTGGTCGCGACCCGCGCAAAGACCAAAGCTACTTCCTGGCTATGCTCAATGCCGACCAGCGCCGGCGGGCGATCTTTCCCCTCGGTAACATGTTAAAGAAAGACGTCCAAGCCCGCGTCGCGGCCCTGGGCCTCGTCGCCCCTAGCGAAGGCGAAAGCCAGGATTTGTGTTTCCTGCCCGACGGCGACTTCGCGTCATTTGTCGCGGCGCGCTATCCGGAGCTGTCCCGCGAAGGGTGGATTGTGACTGCCGACGGCAAACGCCTCGGTCGCCACAGCGGCGCCTACCAGTACACTCGCGGTCAGCGCCGCGGTCTGGGCCTGGGCGGCGGCCCGTGGTTTGTGCTGCGGGTCGATATCGCCGATAATCTCGTGGTCGTCGGTAGGCAGGACGAATTGCTGAGCCGCAACGTAATCCTGCAAGACGTGAACTGGCTCCTGCCACCGCCCGCGCCCGGCACGGAACTACCCGTGCAAGCGCAGGTGCGGTACCTCATGCAGGCCCGCTCAGCCACGCTGCGGCGGCTCGACGACAGCCGCGCTGAGATCGTCTTCGCCGATCCAGTATCCGCCGTGACGCCCGGACAGCTCGCCGCCGCGTACCTCGACGACCGCGTCATCGCCGGCGGCTGGATTTGCTAGTTCTCCGCAAATTGCGCGGATTGGGTAATGCATCAC
>JAQWBY010000492.1 GCA_028706165.1 Lentisphaeria bacterium
CGCACGACGCTGAGCTGGGCTTTGAGCCTCGCAATCTGCGTCCGCACGATCCGCGAGTCCACTTCCAGCTGCTGCTCGCCTTCGCCGCGCATGCCCATGCCGCCAGCCATGCCGCGCTGCCGATGCAGATGCGTCCAGCGACGCTTCAACCGCGGCAGCGAGTAGTTGGCCTGCGCCAACTCCACCTGCAAACGCGCCTCGTTGGTGTGCGCATGCGCCGCAAAAATATCCAGAATGACCTCTTGACGATCAATCACGGCCAGATTCGCCAGGCTCTCCCAATTGCGCTGTTGCGACGGGGTGAGAAAGTCGTCGAAAATAATCACGTCCGCTCCCGACTGCGTCGCCGCGTCGCATATCTCCTGCGCCTTGCCCTCGCCAACGAGCAAGCGCGGATTGATATCGCGCAGTTTCGCCGTCATTTGCCCGGTGATGCTCAGCCCGAGCGTCCGCACCAACTCGCTCAGTTCCGCCAACAACTCCGCCGTGCGTTCCGGCCCGCTTTCGGCCGTCTGCACGCCGACCAAAAACGCAAATTGCACCTTCGTAGAATCTTCATTGACGATGGTCGCGCCTGTTTCTTTCATTGCCACCTTTATGTTGCTCTGAGACCCAATACTAATCACTCGCCGTCATTTGCGCAGCAGCTCGTCTTCACGGAAGCCCGTGAACTGCCAGCTCTTATCAATCTTGGCCAGCGACGCCATAAAATGCCTGACGCCGTGGTCGCGATAATTGTCCGACTCGACAGCCACCCGCGCCACACAGCGGGCGTCGGCCAACTCGTGGTCTATCAGAATCACTTCGATGTCGTAGATGTCCACCGAAATCGTGCGGAAGAAGCTGCGCCCGCGTGTCGCCAGGCTGATGAGCGTCTCGGCGGATTGCTCGCCGTTGTAGGGGAAGTCCCGGATACTGATGTCGATCTGCTCATGGAGAAGATTGCCCAGCGCGAACATCTTGACGGCGGCACTGGCATTGCCCTCGTCGCCACTCTTTTCAATGGCCTCGCTCAAGCGCTGGAATTGCTTGCGGATGCGCTTTTCTTCCGACGGCCGCAACCAATAAAAAAGCCCCGCCGCCACTCCCGCGACCAACAGGAGCTTGAGCAAAGGCCGCCATACATGCTTTTTTCTGCGCAAGGAAAAACCCTCCAGTTAGTGAAACAGCGGCCCGCCGACCACGCGCGACACGGCGATCTCGCCAAATTCATGCTCGTCAATGCCCATGCTGCGGTTGTCACCAACCACGTAAATATGGCCGGGGCGGACCAAGCGCTCGGGCAGGTCCCAATCGCAAAGCGTCAGACTCGCCCAGAAGGCAGCCGGTTCCTTGCCATTGACCAACAGAACCCCGCCGCGAAACTCCACGCTGTCACCGGCCACCGCCACCACCCTTTTGAGCAGCATCACCCGCGGTCCCGCCAGGCGCAGCATCACCACCTCGCCTGGGCGCGGGTCGCGAAACCAGTAGCGCGGCTGCCAGCAGAGCAGAAACTCGCGGTCGCCGTAGGTCGGCAACATGCTCTCGCCTTGCGTCCAAGACAGTGTACAGACCTTGCCGAAAAAGACCCACGCCACCACGATTTCCAGCCCCAGCCGAATCCAAAAACGCCGATTCGGCTGGGGCAGCACAAACGCCCGCAGTGCCTCGCCAAGTTGTCTCATGCGTAATGCCATGCCCTTACGTCTCCTCCGCCAACCCGCGCCGCATGTGCACGCTCTGTCCCAGCCCCGCCAGCATCATGGAACCAAACATGAAAGACCCGCCGTAACTGACAAAAGGCAGCGGTATGCCGATGATCGGCGCGGCCTGGATGGTCATACCGATATTGATAAAGGTGTGCGTCGCAAAGATCGACGCAATACCGATAGCCAGAAAAGTCCCGAACTCATCCGTAGCCAAGATGGCCGTGCGGCAGATGCATAGGATCAGGCAGATAAGCAGACAGACCACGCAGGCCGACCCCACAAAACCCACCTCCTCGGCGATCACCGAAAAGATGAAGTCGGTCGGCGCCACCGTCTTCGGTAAATAGCCCAGCACGTACTGCGTGCCCTTGAGGTAGCCCTTGCCCATGAAACCACCACTGCCCACCGCCAGCAAGGACTGCTGCGCGTTCCAGTTGTCGAACGGCTTGCCATCGGCCTTGAGAAAGAAAGTCCGCTGCGCTTCCACCAGGCGTTCGCGACGCGCATTGCTGAGCAACGGCGACACCGCCGCCAGCGCAAAATGACTGGGGACTTCCAAGAAAACCTTCAAGCGGTCCTGCTGGTGCGGCCGCAGAGAACTGAAGCCGATGGGCAGCAGCAGCAACGCCGCCAGGGCCGCCAGCATGATATGCCGCCATTTCAACCCATTCACAAACAGCAGCATGAAGGCAAAGGGCATGTACACCAGTGCGGTGCCGTAGTCAGGCTGCAGGAGGATCAGCAGCAGCGGCGGCCCCAATATCGCCAACAGCACCAGCAAAGGGGGAATCTGGCTGTGCCGCAGCGCCGGATGCGTATAGACCCAGCACATGAACAGCAAAACCACCGGCTTCATCAGCTCCGACGGCTGTAGCATGCCAAAGCCGGGAATAACCAGCCAACTGCGCGAGCTGTTGATGCTCCGATTCAACAGCAACAGCAGCACCAGTATGCACAGACCACCCAAATACGGCATCCACGCATAACGCCCCAGCCAGCGATAATCAAACAGCGCGCAGCCCAGATAAATCACCGTCCCGGCGCCAATCCACAACAGCTGCCGCTGCCACATCTCAGACATCACCCCGCCCACTTCCAGGCCAGC
>JAQWBY010000493.1 GCA_028706165.1 Lentisphaeria bacterium
CTCGATCCGGTCTTCCTCGAAAAGCTGGACAACTTCCTGCGGGCCTTCGCGGCGCGCTACGACAGCAACCCGGATGTCGCCTTCGTCGACATCGGCTCGTTCGGCCTCTACGGCGAAGGGCACACGCGATTCAGCAGCAAGCTGCCGCGCGAGCGGGAAGTCGAGTGCCTCAAGCGCCACATCGACCTGCACGTGAAGCACTTCAAGCGCACGTTGCTCGCCCTCAGCGATGACACCGACGGCGGCGACAATCTCAGCGGCGATTGGCCGGTGATGCGCTACGCGCTTGAACGGGGCGTGACCTTCCGCGACGACAGTCTCTTTGTCCGGGCCGCGCCGAAGGCCTGGTTTCACGACGGCATGGCCGCGCTGTTCTCGCCGACGCGGCCGATCATCCTCGAAACGCAGCATTATCACATGGCCACGAAGATCAAGGCGTGGGATATGGCGCTGCTGCTGAAGGCGGTCGAAGATTTTCGCGCCAGTTATCTTTCGATCCACGGCTGGCCTGACGTGATTTACACGAACCACACCGCAGACATCGAGGCGATCAACCGCCGGCTCGGTTACCGGCTGATGCCGCGCGCGGTCACCTTCCCGGACGAGGTGCGTATCGGCGAGCCGTTCGAAGCCAGCGTCACCTGGGCCAACGCCGGCGTCGCGCCGTGCTATTGCGGCGGCTTCGGCGCATTTACGCTCAAAGACGAACAGGGCGGCATCGTCTCCGTGCTGTCGGACGAGTCGTTCGACCTGCGCGGGCTGGAGCCCTCTGTCGGCGGTGAGAGACCGAGTGTGACGCGCACGGCCGTTTTCCGCGTCGGGCACCTTGCGCCGGTCACGCGCCCCGGCGTGTATGACGTGTATCTCTCAGTCGGCCGGCGCGACGGCACGCCGCAGCTCGCGCTGCCGCTCGTCGGCGAAGACGGTCAGCGCCGCTACAGGATGGGGCGCGTCATACTGAAACCTGCCGATTGACACAGGGTCTGATAACTATTCTACGTTTGCGTTGAGGTTATTCCGCTGGCACAATTTTATGTTTACGAGACTGCCAGTTCACTTGCGATCATCTCGGCCTGCTTGAGAACCGTTTCCGTGGCCAGCAACTGCATATCGGGCGGGTAGCCGTATTGGCGAAGCGTGCGCTTGACAATGACTTTCAGCTTGGCCCGCACGCTTTCCTTGATCGTCCAATCGATTGACGCATTCTCGCGCACCCGCTGCGTCAGTACAACCGCCAGTTCCCGCAATTGGTCATGCTGCATCAGTTCGCGTGCGCTGGAATTGTTGGCCACCGCTGTGTAGAACGCATATTCGAAATCGTTCAGGTGCATCCGTTTGGCCTCGTCATCGGATGCGACGATCTCCTTGCTGATCCTGATCAGCTCATCCATCACTTCGACGGCGGTCAGGATCTTGTTGTGGTATTTCTTGATCGTGTTTTCAAGCATCTCCAAAAGCGTCTTGCTCTGCACCAGATTCTTCTTGGAACGTGCCCGCAACTCATCCTTGAGCAGTTTCTTCAGCACCTCAAGCGCCACGTTCTTGTGCTCAAACCCTTTCAGCTCGGCCAAAAACTCTTCGGACAGGATGGATATGTCGGGCTTCTTGATGCCCGCCGCGTCAAAGACATCAATCACCTTTTCCGACACCAGCGCCTGATCGATCACCTGACGGATGGTGGTTTCCAACTCCTCGCTGCTGCGCCCCTCGCCCGTGCCCTCGAACTTGACCAGACGCGCTTTCACCGCCTGAAAGAACCCCACTTCGTCTTTCGCGTCCATCGCCTGCTCGTGCGGAATCGCGATGGCAAAGGCCTGCGACAGCGCGTTGACCTCGTTGATGTACCGCTTCCGTCCGTCCTCCAGCCCCAGAATGTGCTCTTCCGCTGCCAGTATCAGCGACAGTTTCTTCACGGTGTCCGAGTCGAAATAGCACGCGTAGGCGAAGCCGTGATACATGGCGGAAACCACTTCCAGTTTCTCCAGCATCAGTTGCACGGCCTTTTCCTGCAACAGGGTTGGATCTCCCTTGCCGCCGGCGTCTGAGTAGAAGGAGAGCGCCACCTTCAGATCGGCGGCAATGCCCAGATAATCCACGACCAGACCGCCGGGCTTGTCTTTGTAGACGCGGTTCACGCGCGCAATCGCCTGCATCAGGTTATGCCCCTTCATCGGTTTGTCGATGTAGAGCGTATGCAGGCTCGGCGCGTCAAAACCGGTCAGCCACATGTCGCGCACGATCACCAGCTTGAGCGGGTCGCCATCATCCTTCATCCGTTCTGCCAGCAGTTTGCGCTGCTCCTTGCTCGTGTGGTGTTTGGCCAGCAGCGGGCCGTCACTGGAGGCCGCCGTCATCACGACTTTGACGGTTCCCTTGGTGATGTCGGCATCGTGCCACCCGGGCCTGAGCGTGATGATTTCCGCGTACAGCTCGGCGGCGATGCGCCGCGACATGCTCACCACCATGCCCTTGCCGGCAAAGACCTCCTGCCGCGCCTCAAAGTGGGCAACGATGTCCTTGGCGATGTTCTTGATGCGCGGACCGCTCCCTATCAGCGCCTCCATCTTGGTCCATTTGGCTTTCATTTCGCGGATAGCGAAACCCTCATCCCCGTCCCTTCTCCCAGAGGGCGAAGGGTGCGCGAAATCCTCATCCCCTCTGTTCCCGGCGGGTGAAGAGCGCATGACTTCTTCCTCCTCGCCCTCTGGGAGAGGGTGGGTGAGGGTCTCATCGAAGGATGAGATGAGCCCTTTGCCTTCGTCGCTCAAGCCAACCTTGGCGAGCCGGCTCT
>JAQWBY010000494.1 GCA_028706165.1 Lentisphaeria bacterium
CGGCTCCCACCTGCCAGCCGCTGATGCGTTTGCCCGCGCTGAGTACGGGCCGATCATCGCCACTGCCCGTGCCCTCGATAATCAACGGCGCGGCGGCCGAACCGCTGTCCTCGTAGCTCAGCAGCAAGGCGTCGTCAAGCACGTACACGCCGGGCGCGATGCGGATGGCGACACCCGCCGGCGCCACACCGGCCTGGCGCAGCCGGCGAGCCGCGGTAAGGGCCGCGGGGAGCGTTGCCAGTGGTCCGTCGCCGTTGCCTCCCGGCACCGCCGCGCGGCCATTCCAGGCGTCATTGCCCTGCCGGGACACATAGATCGGCAGCGGCTGGGCCATCGTCGCAGTCGCCAGCACTGCACAGCACATGCAGGTCTTGAGAAGAAATGTCATAGCGATCGTTCCTTTACTGGGTTACTGCCTGGCGGCACCATGCCCTCGCGGGTTATTCAGCCCGCCATCACATCATCATCCACCTCAAAATGCCCTGCGGCCTGGAAAACATTCCGGCCATCGGCGGCGACGCCATCCACTCGAAACTGCTGTTCGTCGGCCTCACCCAGACAGCGCATCGTGTCACCAAACAGCAGTGCCGCATTGAAATTTATCTGCATATCGACCAGGCGAACGGGCCGGCCCAACCGCGCGGCCAGCCAGTCGCGCGCATAGACGGCGTAGTACGAGTTGTTCACGTGCATATTCCAGTCGATCTGGAATTGGCCGATGCGATGCTCCTGCTCGTGGCGAGCGACGGCGCAGTCGGGCAACTTGTCCAGCTTTGGGAAAAAAACCGGCCGTTGCTCGTCGATGGCGGCCAGAGCCGGGAATGCCGTTGCCGGCACCACGGGGCGGAGTTTGTCACTGCGCAGCAACAGCCAGTTGCTGGAAGCAACGCCCAGACGACGCCCGGTCTGCAACGAATGCAGCTCAAACTGACGAAGGGCAAAAAGCCGTTCAAAGCCCCTGGTGTAGGTGCTGACCCGCACGGTGTCGCCATAGACTGGATAGTCGTCCATGCGGAAGGCAACACGCGAGAGTACCCAGGTCAGCTGCCGCTCCAGCAACACCGGCAGGCCAATACCCAACGCCGTGGCATGCAACGACGCGATGTCCTGCAGATAATCAAAAAGCGCGTGCAGACGCAATCGCCCGCCAGGGCCGGCCTCGTTCAAACGAATGCGGTAGTCTTCCTGATAGCTATTGTCTATATCCATGACCCATTCTTTCACCATGCACGCCAGACTGAGCAAACACACGCCACCGGCCACCTGGAACAACGGAGTGAGTGCCGGCTTAATATACGCCGGCAGAGCCATCAGGCCGCCCCACCCCGCGAAAAACCAGCGGCACGGGTAAGCGGTCACCCATTGATAATGGCCGGCCTCAGGGGACGCCAGGGACCAGTGGGACTGATTGGCGGCGGGGCGCTGGGGCGAAGACTCACGTCTCACGTCTCATGGCCGGAACTGTGGGGACTTTCGGGACCGTGGGGAATGACGCCTTGGACACAAAGGACTGGTTGACCGACTCTAGGGACTTCTGGTAATAACGTTTCTGCAGGTTTTCGCAGCCGGATCCGACCGATCCGACAGATCCGTCAGATCCGTCAGATCCGTCCGCGATAAAAGACAGTCGATCCGTCCGATCCGTCCGATCCGTCCGCGCTAAAAGACAGTCGATCAGACCGATCCGACCGATCCGTCCGATCCGTCCGCGCTAAAAGACAGTCGATCAGACCGATCGGCCAAGTTCGGCCCGGAGGGCCGCGCCATGCGTAACCCCGGATGAGGCGCCTGAAGGGCGCCGCAACCAGGGGTGTGACAACAACTTGGAATTGCGCCTGAAGGGCGCCACATTGGCCAGCCACGTTGCCTCCCACCGCAACAGCACGAGGCATGTCTGACAATAAGTATCCATCACTCCTATGAAACCCGTTGCCGCAAAGGTCGGCGGAAATCAAGGTCCAATGGCTGGGTGGCGACTGGCCATGGGTTTCCTGCAAATTGTCTCCGGTGTTTTCCCCACCGGGGTGGTTACTCCTATGAAACCGATGCTCTCCATTTAACGGTATCCATGGCACTTGTTGTTTCAACCAAGCAGCCTTTTCTCGTCGTGCATTTCCGCCGCGAAGCGGCAGAAGCGCTGAAAGCGCGAAACAGTCCAGCCCAGGGCAAGCGGCGCCGAAGGCGCGCGCCGCCCTGGGTAGCGCGCCATAATGGTCCGTGTTCCTCAGCCTCTTTGGCTTCAGTCGGCGAAGCTGACTGGGGCCAAAGAGGCAATGGAACTCATTGCTTGCTGCGGCAATTTTGCGCTGTGACCCTTCGTCGCAGGTCTTTTTGGCCGCCCCTTCAGGGCTCTTTTGGGTTGGGGCACCTTACCCAGGGCGACGCGCCCTGCGGGCGCTTGCCCTGGGCTATCTTAGGGCGCACCTTCGGTGCTCAAAACCTCGGCGAATGATCTTGTGCATGGTTACCAATCAACTCATCGCCGGCGATTGCCGCATGCTATGTGAAGAGCATTGCTCCTATGAAATCCGCTGCCTGGTTAGCCACCCATGCGTAATGGCTGGGTGGCGACTGGCCATGGGTTTCCGGCAAATTGTCTCCGGTGTTTTCCCCACCGGGGTGGTTACTCCTATGAAACCGATGCTCTTCATTTAACGGTATCAATGGCACTTGTTGTTTCAACCAAGCAGCCTTTTCTCGTCGTGCATTTCCGCCGCGAAGCGGCAGAAGCGCTGAAAGCGCGAAACAGTCCAGCCCAGGGCAAGCGGCGCCGAAGGCGCGCGCCGCCCT
>JAQWBY010000495.1 GCA_028706165.1 Lentisphaeria bacterium
ATGATGTGTCCGCGGATGGCCCAGCAGCGGCCGGCATAGATGGCGCCGCAGTCGCTGGATTCATAGCAGACGCTGTGGATTTCATTGAACTCAATGACGTGGTCGTTGCCGCCAAAGATGATGGCGGCATGCGGCGCGTCGTGGATGAGATTGTGAGCGACGCGCATGCCGACGCCGCTGATGGCGACGGCCGGCCGGTACATGCGGTCCCAACGGCCGTAGTGGTGGATGTGGTTATTGATGGCCGCATGGTTGCAGGGCGTCAGGGTCTTGCGGTCGCCGCCGACCAAGTAGATGCCGCCGCCGCCGAGGTTGTAGAGATCGCAGCCGGTGACGCTGTTGTTGCGGCCGTCCTGGATGACCACGGCGTGGCAGCCGACATTGCGGATGGTGCAGCCGACGACATGGCAGTTCACGCAGTCGCGCATGCTGATGGCGCTGGCGCGGGCGGCTTCAAGAATCAGGCCGCGGATGCTCAAGTGATTGACGCCGGTGAGCTCAATGAGGCGCGGGGCGACGGACAGCTCAAGGCGGGTCGCGCCATCGGCGTCCGCAGGCGGCCAGAACAGCAGCGTGTTGCTGGCGCGGTCGACATACCACTCGCCGGGCTGGTCGAGCTCGGCGAGGATGTTGAAGCCGTAGAACCACTTGTTTTTGGCGTAGCCGTAGTAGTGATAGGGCTTGGCGACGCTGATGACGCGTTGCGCCAAGTCGTGTGTTTCGATGCGATGGCGCTGTTCGGCCCAGTCGCGCGCCCAGCTGCCGCAGACGTAGGCGTCGGGTTCGCCGGCCCAGCGTTGCGGGTAGTCGCCGTCGTAACGGAAGATGCCCTCGACGTGACTGATAAAGCCGCGGACATTGCGGGTGTTCTCGCCCAGCGGTTCGGCGACGGTGATGTGGTCGGCATTGGGTCCGCGGGCGATTTCCATGGGGCGGTCATTCCAGAAGAGCTCCAGGCGCTCGGGCAGCGGGTCGCCTTGGCGCGGCGGGATGCTGCCCATGGTGTACTCGCCCTGCATGTCGGCGCGAGCGATGCGTGCCTGCACGGCGTGCTCGGGATTGACGGCGTAATCGCCAACACTGCCGATGCCCAATGCGGCCAGGTCGAGTTGCCGGACGTGGTTGCGCGCTTCGGGCGGCAGGCGTTGGCGAAGGGCGTCGTCAGCCACCGGCGCCAGGCCGGCGGCGAGCTTGCCGCCGCTGAGGCGCACGGCAGCGCCGGGCAGCGCGCAGTAGCAGATGGGCGCGGCGGGCGTGCCGGAGTCGTCTTCGCCGAGGACGAAGGGCGTTTGGCGCTCATGGCGGCCGGGGAGGAGGACGACGCAGACGCCACCGGGGGGCAGACCGCCGGCGGCTTTGGCGTGGCGGATTTCGTCCCGGGCGCGTTCGAGGGTGGCGAAGGGGCCGTCGGCGCCATTCGCGGTAGCCTGTGAGAAGCGGCCGTTATGCTGGTCGTTGCCGGTCGGCGACACATAGAGCAGCAGGCCATAACTGGCCTGGAGTTGTGCGAGCTGTTTATTGCCATGGCAACCGCAGCAGGCGGCCAGGATGGCGCAGGCGAGGCCGGTCAGGCGGTAGGCGCGAGTGGTCATGGGGCGGTCCTTGGGCTGGCAGGGGCTAGGGGGGAAAAGGGCGGTGAGCAGAAGGGACGTCTTCAGTTGCTATGTGGGTGTTTATTTGTCTGTTTTTTGCCGGTGGAAGCTCATGGCTTCGCGGAAAATCATCGGGTCGTCGGCGTTGGCGGTGATGCTGTTAGCCAGGGCGGTGCTGGAGCGCGTTCCGGCGGAGATTTGTTCGGGGTTGAGGAGTTGCACCGTGAGGGTGTCGCCGGCTAGTGTCCAGCGAGCGTACTGGTAGGGCGGGGCGTCGGCGGCAATGGGCTCGGTGGACCCCAGCCAGGTGATCTGTACCATGGGCAGCGCGTCATTGCGCCAGTGGCAGGCTCGTGCGTAGAGGCTGTCTTTTTGCCCGGCGGGGAAGACGATCAGGTACTGGTGTTTGTCCAATGGCAGCACTTGCAGGAGTTCCTTGTGGCCGGCGTCATCCTGGCGTTGCCAGAGGCCGATCAGGCCGGGCTGCAGAGGCTGGTCGGGCGTGGTGACCAACGCGACGTGGTAGTCGCAGCCAACAAGAAGCAGAACGAGCATGATGGCAAGTGGGAGCAGTTTCATGGCGGACCTCCGGGATATAGGGTGGGATACGGATGGGGTGCGGCAACTGGCAATAGGCAAAATATCATCGGCGACGGCGCAGTCAAGTACCGCCTTTTTATCCCCAGCTGCCACAGAATTCTTTCTCACGCGAAGACGCGAAGGCTTTTTGTCTCACGCGAAGGCGCGAAGCTTTTTTATCCGCAGATTGCGCAGATGAACGCAGATTCTGTTGGGCGGCATGTCTTGCCGCTGTGCGGCAATTCATGCCGCCGAATGAAAGGCGCGATGTCTGTAGCCGTGCGGCTTCTTCGCGGCCTTTGCGGTCTGCGCGGATGATTTTTGTTATACTTATGTTGCGTTATTGTTATACTTACGGCAATACTATTAGACAGCTGATCAGAGAAAGCCGAGGTGTGCGACATGTCAGCGAAAAAGAGTATAGAGATCATGACGACGTTGGCGGACGAGATACGTCGTGGCGAGCACGGCGACGTGGGCAACGTCTTTATGACTGTGCGTGGCATCTGTGATCAGTTTGGGGTGTCGCTGGTGACGGCGCAGCGGGTGGTGAGCAAGCTGAAAGGGCAGGGGCTGTTGGTGCGCAGTGGCAAGCGTCTGAGTGTGGCCTATCGCCATT
>JAQWBY010000496.1 GCA_028706165.1 Lentisphaeria bacterium
GTACTGCATGTCGCTTTGCGCAACCGCTCCAATCGCCCCATTATGGTCGATGGCGAGGACGTCATGCCCGGCGTCAATGCAGTGCTCAAGCGCATGGCGGATTTCTGCGAGCAGGTGCGCAGCGGCAGCTGGCTGGGCTACAGCGGCAAGCCGATCCGCAACGTCGTCAACATTGGCATTGGCGGTTCCGATCTCGGGCCGAAGATGGCCTGCGAGGCGCTCAAGCCCTTCTGCTGCAAAAACCTCAATGTGCTCTTTGTATCCAATGTCGACGGCTTCCACCTGGCTGACACGCTCAGCGCGTTGGACCCGGCCGAAACGATGTTCATTGTAGCGTCCAAGACCTTCACCACGCAGGAGACCATGACGAACGCCATGAGCGCGCGTGACTGGACGCTTAAGGCTTTTGGCAGCAAGGCCGCCATTGCCCGCCATTTTGTGGCGGTGTCCACCAACCAGGATGATGTCGCGGCTTTTGGTATTGACACCCGGAATATGTTCGAGTTCTGGGACTGGGTCGGCGGCCGCTATTCCATGTGTTCGGCGATTGGTCTGCCCATCATGCTGGCGATTGGGCCGGCGCATTTCACGGCGATGCTTGATGGCTTCCACGCGATGGACGAGCATTTCCGGACGACGCCCATCGAGCAGAACATGCCGGTGCTTATGGGCCTGCTGGGCGTGTGGTACAACAATTTCTTTGGCGCTCAGAGCTACGCGATACTGCCCTACGACCAGGCCATGCATCGCTTTGCGGCCCATCTGCAACAGGTCGACATGGAGAGCAACGGCAAGTCCACCAGTAAAGACGGCACGCCCGTCGCCTGGCAGACCGGCCCGGTCATCTGGGGCGAGCCCGGCACCAACAGCCAGCACAGCTTCTTCCAGCTCCTGCACCAGGGCACCAAGCTCATTCCCGGCGATTTCATCGGCTTCTGCAAGTCGCAGACGCCCATTGGCGACCATCACCAGAAACTGATGGCGAACTTCGTCGCCCAAACCGAAGCCATGGCCTTCGGCAAGACCACGGCGGCCGTCAAGGCCGAAGAGCCCGGCATCAGTGACGCATTGGCCGCACAGAAGACTTTCGACGGCAATCGCCCGACTAATACACTCTTGGCCGACGAGTTGACGCCGCGTATGCTGGGTATCCTCATGGCCCTCTACGAACACAAGATTTTCACGCAGGGCGTTATCTGGAATGTCTATTCCTTCGACCAGTGGGGCGTGCAGCTGGGCAAAATCCTGGCCAAGAACATCCTCAAAGATCTCACAGCCGGCAAGAAAGCCGAGCTCAAGCACGACTGTTCTACCAACGCCATCATCCAGCGCCTGCGCAATCGCATGTAATACCCCCGTTGGCAGCGTCGCGCCGCCGAGCTGGCGGCCGGCCTGCCCGAAACCCGACTGGGCAGCATGAGTCCTGACGAAGCATATCGCGAATTGGCCCAACAGCTTCGGCGGCTTGAGCGGCTGAATCCGGACCTCACCGCCACGGAAGTCGAGCGCCTCAACCTGCTCGCGGAGCAGTCTGGCCAGCAATTCTTCGGCCTGGCTGCCGAGCAGGTCGAACGGCTGGTCACTCTCTACCGCACCTGCGCCGTCAAAATCAGCGGCGAGAGCATACTCGCCGAGTACTTCGAGTGCATTGAGAATAGCTCGCGATTGCTGGCGCAAGGTGGTGAAATCAGTCAGCCCGAACCCGCCCCCACGACCTTCTCCAAGGCCCTTGTGCCCGCTCAGACACTCACCGCTCTCGACCGCTGCATGGTCCTCAGTCGCGCCGTGGTTCCGCATGCGCTCGGGAAGGCCGCCGACGCTTTCCGCCGCCGCAATGAGGTCGTCGAAACTGTCCTCGAACTGGCTTTCCGCGTACTCTGGCGCATGGACGCCGATCGCGCCTGCCAGTGGTTCCTGGATTTTTTTGCCAGGCACGATGGCCAGCTTGATCCGGATGTCATTCGCGATGCCCTGACTGTCGTTCTCGAAGCGCCCGGGCCCATTCCCCGTGATTTTCTGGCCTGGGCGGAGCGCTGGAGCGCCGACCCCAATCTCCTTGAATACTGGCCGAATGTCACTCGCAAGGCCGACCGTCTGCTCTGCCGCCACGGCATGCGCGCCTGGCGCGACAGCGCCCCGGCGCGCATCGCTCCGTTGGCGCATCTGCGCCTGCTGGTCGATCAACGGCGTTTGGATGACACCCAGCTCCTCTCTTGGCTGCGCAAGGCCCTCAATGACCTCGGCGAAAGCGTATTGCGCTTTATGGCTCTGGACGAGTCCCTGGCGACGTCGCAGAAAGATTGGAAGACCGCAGCGCTGGTCGGCGAGCTGCGCCGCATGACGGCGCTCTATCCTGTCGTCATGCTTGCCGCCGACCTGATTCTGACCTTGCCGGACGGCAGCGAGAAACTTGCCCTCGCCTTTATGGGCCTGGCCGGCCAGGGCCGCGAGCAATGGGACCAGCGCGTCGAGCAGTTCGCCGTGCGTGTCATTCGCCGCATGTTCATTACGGACATGCGTGATGGCCGCAAGCCCTTGGCGACGATCCAGCGGCTGACCTTTGGCGACCTCGTGGCCTTCAAACGCGCCTGCGCCGAACTTGATATTGTCCAAGAGCAATTTGATTCCATCAAGCAGCGCGAGCGCGTCATTGCCATCTTGGCGTCATTCTATGCCAGTTATCGCCACGCGTCGTTCCTCGCTACGGAAGTGTCGCGGCGTTACCGCAGTCTCATGCGGCTCCTCCATGAAGACTACCTCCGCCAGCACCTGCCTGCTGAAGAGCTCG
>JAQWBY010000497.1 GCA_028706165.1 Lentisphaeria bacterium
CGCAGTTACCCGTGAAGTCCGCCATGACCAGAAAGACGGGCGTCCTGCCGGCGTAGGGCGGCTCGGGGTAGGTCCGGTCGAGCCGGTAGAAACGGGCCAAGAGCATTTTGAGGGCGCTTTCAACGGCAAGGCTGCCGGTCTCGAGATTGATAACGCGGTTGAGGGTGCGTTCGTCGGAGGAGGTAAAGACGCCCGTCAGGCCGGCCTGGTCACCGGGAGCGATGCCGTTGGCTACGCGCACGAGTTCCTGCTCCAGTTTGCGGGTGATGAAGCCGCGCGTGTTATTGTGGGTGGCGTTGACGATGCCCAGGCGCGAGGCCAGTGTCAACAGCTCGTAGCCGGGGAATTTGTGCCCGAGGGAGATGTGGTAGTGCTCGCTTTTGGCGGTGAAATAGGCACGGCCGTCTTCGCCGATGCGGGTGCAGCCCAGGCCGGCCAGCGGCGCCATGGCTGAATGTTGGGCAGCGGCGAAGGCCTTGGTCGGCGCGCCGGCCTGGGCAGTAGCGATGGGGCGGCAGAGTTGCTGGCCGGTGAGCTTGGCGAGGCGCTCGGCGTGGGCGGCGTGGGCCGGCGGGTAGAATTCGACCTTGTGGTCGGCAATGGCCCACAGCGCATCCGCGGTGGCGCCGGTCAGCGCCGCCTGGGCGGAGACAACGGCGGACACGTAGTCCTTCCCCAGTAGATCGGTGAGGGACAGAGTAAGGTTTGCCAGCATGAGGAAGCCTCCCTTCCTTATTTCACGACAGCGAACTGCCAGTTCATGAGTTTGCTGAAGTTGCGTAGCACGTCCAGATCGGCACCGTAGGTCGCCGCGAGATGATGGGTGCCGCCCAGCTCGCTGTATTGCTTGAGGAAGGCGGCGATGTCGCCGCCGGCGGGCCGGAACCAGCCGGTGATGGTTGGGGTCGAGGGCGTGTCGGGGGCAAAAAAATCGACCGGCGCAGCAATGAGCGTGAAAGCGCCATCCGCGCCAGGGGCGAGATTGACCAGCGCGGCCTTGCCCGCCTGCAGGCAACCGGTAGCGATGACGGGATTGCCCGTGTCGCTAAAAATGTAGTTACGCTCGGCAAGCAGCGGCTTGGCCGCCGTCAGGCGGGTGTTGATCTCGCCCATGTGGCTGGTGAAAATGCGCTGGCCGCGCCAATCCGGGCAGAACATCTCGGCGAAGGTCGTTTGCGGATAGACGCGCAGGAGCGCGCCGACCAAGGCGGCGGTCAGCATGTCGCCTTCGCCGGCGTAGCCGATGCCGCGCGCCATGGCCTTGGAGCATTCCAGAAAGGGCACTGTCGCGAAATGGTTGGCGCGAGTGATGCCCGGAAAGCAGATCGTGAAGGCGTCGAGCCGTTCTTTTTCCAGCCAGCGGCGGACGGCCAGCGAGGCGTGGAGCGTGTTGCGGTATGCTTCCGCGCTGAATTCGCCGAAGACAAAGCGCTCGCGGTCGCGCTCTTCCTCGGCGGCGATGTCCTCGGCGCTGACGTCCTCGAATCGGTAGTCGATCTTTTCCATGGCGAAGGCGCCGTCGGGGACGAGGAAATCGCCCATGCCCGGGAAATTGCCGCCGACACTGCCGATGCGGGGTTTGGTCATTTTGCGCGCCATGGCAGCGCTTTTGAGCAGCTGGGTCAAGTCGTCGAGGACATTGGACAGTTCGTGGTGGCCGCAGGCGATGCGGAAGGGCTTTTTGCGGCGCAGCAGGAGATTGCAGAGGTCTTGGACGCCGTGGATGCCGTGATTGGCCATGACTTTGTCGCCGAAGTCATAATCGAAGTCGGTGTCGGGCGTGGTATCGAAAATCACCAGGGGCAGGGCGGTGCCGGCGAGGGCGTCGATGGCTTCCAGCGATGGCGAGTAGGCCAGATGCAGGGTGACGATGGCTTCAGCGCCGGCCTCTTCGCAGAGGCGGACGCTGGCGGCGAATTCGGCGGCAACGCGGGATATGGGTGCCTGCACGACGTCAAAGCCTCTGGAGCCGATGAGCTCGCCGACTTTGTCCGCCCATTGTTGCATCGCATCGCGGCGTTGTGGGGCGACGCGGTCATAGAGCTCAATGTAGAGAGGGAGGAGGCCAATTTTCATGCGTTGTACCTCGCGGTGGTGTTGCGGAACAGGTTGTAGGCGTTGTTGAAGAAGACGTTGCCGCGTTCTGCGGGCGGCAGGATGTCGAGAAGCGCACGGAGCTGTTCGTAGAAGAAGGTGGAAAATCTCACGGTGCATTGCGGATCGTAGAGGGTGGTGCCGATGCGGTATGGCTCGCCCATGAGATAGGCGTACTGGTTGTTGATTTCGACGGATTTGCCGCGCAGGAAAGCGATGGGGGCGTCGCTGCCGAAGACGATGCGCGAGAGCGGGAAGCGTTCGCAGGTGTTGGCCAGTACGACCTGGTGGTTGATCATGGCCGTATCGAACCAGGCGTTGGGGTAGTTGGCGAGCTCTTCCAGGTTGGCGTCCAGGATATTCTGGCGGTAGTAGGCCCTGCCGACGTGCGCGAAAATGAAGGTTACGCGAGGGTAGTTCCGGCAGAGTTCGACCATCTGCCGCTGGTTGAGCGGGTCGGCAAAACGTTGCGCGCGCGGAATATGCAGCGTGACGATCAGGCCAGCGGTGTTGAGGTAGTCCAGCTGGGCGGGCGTGAGCATGTCGGCGATCTCGACATCGTTCGCCGCTTTCTGGCAATGCGCCGCCGCGAAGTTGAGGTAGGGTTTGACGCCGGCGAGGTGATTCATTTCGATTCGGGCCTTCAGGTCGTCTACGGAGTCCGCCGGTGACAGCAGGGCCATACCGAAGGCG
>JAQWBY010000498.1 GCA_028706165.1 Lentisphaeria bacterium
CTGCTGACTGACACCAAACAACGGCCTCAGCCCGAGCAACGCTACCTGGCGCCCTATATCGAGGCCGAGCTCGCCCTGCTGAACAACGACATCGTTAGCATGGTCGCGGCCCTGAAAAAAGCCATCGTCGAGCAACCGCTGAACACCGACCAGCGCGAAGACGTCGAGCTGATCTACCGCGTCGCCTATCTGTTTGCACTGGTGGACGAAATTCAGCCCGCTATTGAACTCTACCAGCGCATTGCCGATGTCTATCCCATGCCCATCATGATCCAGCTCAATCTCGCCGAACTCTACGCCAGCGTCGGTGAATACGAGCGGGCTCTGGAACTGGCCCAGGCCGCCTGGCAGGCCAACGGCTCGCTGCTGGCGGTGCAGGAATGCCTCGGCCTGCGCCTGGTAGAAACCAAACGCTACGCCCGCGCCGTGCAGCTGCTGGGGCTGCCCGTCGACAGCAAAAAAGCTACGCCGCGCGCCCTCGACGCCTGGCGCATCGCCACGGAAGCACTGATAAAAGAGGCCTTCACCGCCAAAAAGTATCTCGACTGCCTCAATCTCAGCCAGCAACTGCTGCGGCATTTCAGCAGTAACCAAGTGGCGCTCGATCATGCCGCGCAGTGCCGCGCTGCCCTGGGTGACGCCGCACCCTGACTCTCCTCGCGGCGCAGCGCTCCCGACGGGCGCTGCAGACTGCACCGGTTATTAATCTCCACACTTCGCTCAGACAAGGACCACCTGCATGAAGAACAGCTCGCCAGCAACCGATGCAAAGCCTTCGCTGTTTCATCTGCCCGTGATCGGCGGTGCCCTCCTGATCGGCGCCATCCAGGGTTTGCGTAGTGCATCGGGGCACTGGGAGAACATCCTCATCATCGGCGCGATCATCGCGCTCATGAGCTGGGACAGCCGCCACCGGATGTCGCCCATCCGAGAAGGCGTGCCGGCTCGGGCACGCCTGCTGGCCTGGGTTGCCCTGGCGCTGGCGCCGTGCTTCCTCCTCATACCCGGCGCAGCCGTCATGGACCTCAATGCGAACGTCATTCTGCTCCTGCTGGCCTTTGCCTTTTGCGCCTTCCAGCGCGGCGCCCGCACCGCGCTGTGGTCCCTGCCGCCGTTGCTGCTAGCGCTGGTGGCCATGCCACTACAGGAGTTCATCTACCTCTCTTTCAGCTATGTTCTCCGACTGCTGTCGACCATTCTCTGCTGCGAGACCATCCAGCTCTTCAACGCCAGCGTGAGCTACCACCACACCACAATCTACGTGGGTGACGCCAGCATCGCCATCACCGACGCCTGCAGCGGCATCTCGCAGCTCTTCGCGCTGTTTCTACTCAGCTACCTGATTGTCCGCCGGCAGCACCGGCAACTGCGCTGGGCACTGCTGCATTACTCGCTGCTGCTGCCCGTCGTCACCCTGGCCAATGCGCTACGCCTGATCATCACCATCGTCCTGTTCGAGCGCATCGGCGCCGTCATTTTCGCCGATTCCTTCCACGTCCTTTTCGGCCTCCTGCTGGTCGTCGTCACCGTCGTTTTGATGTACGCCGCCGGCAAGCTGTTTCCCGAACAGGAGTCCACCCCCGCTGACATTGCCGCTTGCCCCGAGTCCCCGGAGTCCCCCCATGACGCAAACTAAACTCACGCGAGCCCTTACCTGGTTGCTCCTGATCGGCAGTTTTCTGCCCTATGCGTGGAAACTGCCCTACATGACTAATGCCTGGCGTAGTTCGCCAATGGACCGCTTTGACTGGCTCTTCCTCCTCCTTGCCGCCGTGGCGCTCTTGGCGACATTACGGGTCCTCCTGGCCCGCCGCAGCCGCACTCAGGGCGTGTACCTGGTCGCGCTGCTGCCATCCCTGCTACTCATGGCACTAGGCGTGGCTCTGGAAATTCATGCCGCTGCCATCATGGGCGCAGTCGCCTTTTCCTGGTCGATGCTCTGGTTTGCGCTCGGCTGGCGTTCGGCCTACACGGCCTTTCCCATCTATGCCATCATGGGCTTGTCCTGCACCAGCACCAGCTACTGGCTGGGATATTTTTCGGGTTCGCTGCAATGGAACGGCCTGGCCATCAAAGGCGTACTCACGCTGCTGCTGCTCGCCTGGCTGCTGCATAACGTCTTGCGTGAACGCCAGGTCCGTCGGGAAACCTTCTGCTTCTACCTGGCCTTCGCCGTCCTCATCTTCGGCGCCTGGCAGGCTCGAACACTCTACCACACCGCCGCGCCCTTCCTTCCGGATTTCCACACCCTCGATCGCGGCGAATTCTTCGGCCAGGCAATGGAAATTACCCCCGACGACGAACGCTTCTTCGGCGCCAGCGATATCGGCAAATACATCTTCGCATCCGATGACCACATCGTCACCGTCCTGGCAATAACCTGCGTGGACGACATCCATCAGATTCATCCGGCCAGCCACTGCCTGCGGGTGTCTGGGTGGGCCATCGACGCCGAAAACATCGTCAGCGTCGATGTTGCCAGCCAGAAACTATCCGTCAGCGAAATTATCGCGCGGCGCGATGGCCAGCGCATCATAGTGTGGGTGTGGTACAGCTCAGCCGATGCCTCCACCGGCAATTTCCTCGCCTTCCGCCGCCTCTGGCGCCAAGGCACGCCGTGGTTCACCGCCCAGGTCAGCACGCCCTGCGCCCAAGGGACCGAAAACGACGCCCGCGCCGTCCTCAGCAAATTCCTGGCCATCACCACGCCCTGAGCGCACGGACGCAGAAGCCGCAGCCCGAAAGAGCGCGCAACCGCAGCTGCCAGGAGCGCCGTCTCCCCCCC
>JAQWBY010000107.1 GCA_028706165.1 Lentisphaeria bacterium
ACGTTGCCGTGGCCGATGATGGCGCCGCGCCACCAGTTGCCACCGCGAGATTGATTCCAGCCTCTGCCGGGGTGGGGCATGGTACCGGGCTTGAGGTGGAAGTCCTTGGCGTGGCAGTGAAACGCATAGGGCTGGAGCCGGCCGACCGCGATGGCTGGGTCGTCATCGACACAGATGAAATTGCCCATGTCAATAAGCAGCCCGAAGTTGGGGTGGGCAACGGCAGTGACCAGTTTTTCGACGCGGAGGCTGTCCTGGCAGAAATAGCCGTGGTTTTCGATCATGGTCTTGATGCCTTTGCCGGCGGCGTATTCGGTAATGGCGCGGCAGCCTTCGGCGAGGCGGGGCAGCGCGGCATCGAAACTTTTTGCGCCCTGCCAGTTTTCAGGGAAGCGGCCGCCGCTGCAGTCATGGCGCATGCCGGGGACGCCGAGGATTTCGGCGACATCGACCTCGCCTTTGACGCGGTCGATTTCTTTTTGCAGGTCGCCTCCGGAGCCGGCGAGGAGGTCGGCGGTGATGGTGTAATTGACGATGGGTATGCCGACCTTGTCGGCTTCGGCGCGCAGTTCGGCGGCGAAATCGGGCAGACTTTTGCCTTCGGGGAGGGTCAGGGTTGAGAATTCAACGGCATCAAAGCCCATTTCCTTGGCTTTGGCGATGACGTCGATTTGTTTCATCTGGCCGTTTTTGACCAGTCTACTGAAGCTGTAGGAACTGACGCCGATAATCATGCTGTTCTCCTTGGCTGGGTCGAAAGTCGGTAAGAGGTACTACAGTCGCCATGGCGGTGTGCCGGCGAGGGGAAAAAAGGCAGCGGATAGTGTATCCAATTCATGGCTGCTTGTCAAGCGTGCCGGCGAGAGCCGCGTTGCTCGCCGGGTAATCGGTTACCCATTGATAATTGAGCCATAGAGCTTCTGGCTGAGTCAAACGTGCCTGTTTCCCTCGCCGCGAAGCGGCAGAAGCGCTGAAAGCGCGAAACATACCAGCCCAGGGCAAGCACGCTGAAAACGTGCGCCGCCCTGGGTACAACGGCGACCATGTTCGTGTTCCTCGGCCCCTTTTGCCCCAGTCGGCGAAGCTGACTGGGGCAAAAGGGGCAATGGAACTCACTTGCTTACCTGGGATTGACATCGGCGGCATGTTTGGCCGCCATTATCAATGGGTGACCGATTACCTCGCCGGGGGATGGCTTCTGATGCAGTGCGACGTCAGTGGTGATACAGCCTGAATTGCGCCCGGGAGGGCGCTGTCGCCAACTTCTGCGTTCGTCCAGTCGCGGCCATGCCGTTGCTGGTGGCGATAGCCTTGGTCAAGGGAACGCGGCGAAGTTTTGTGGTGTTGTGTTTTCCGTGTCGTCGGTGGCGTGCAGGAGTTCGAGGGTGTCGAGCGCGTCCTCCATGCTGAGTCCCTGCAGTTGGGGGAGATTATGGCAGCCATCGGGGCTGCGCAGGATTGCTTGTCTGATTCGTCCCAGGGACACATCGAGGCTCGCGCTGCCGCTGGGGCATTGGCGTTCGAGGGTGAAATCGGCTGTGCGGCTGAAAGTCCATGTGTCGCTGGCGAAGTTGCTGACAGCGGTTGCGAAGGCGCTGTCGTCGCTGAAGTCGCTGGCGGTAACAGTGGTGATCTTGCCTTTGCAGCCCAGCGTCTGTGCAGCCGTGCAGATGGCGTTCTGGACATTGGCGCTGTTGACCGCGCTGTTGACGTCGCGGAGGTTTTTGACTGGCACGCGGACCGACGCGACGGTTGCGGCGATGAAATGGTCGCGCGGGTCCTGGTGAAGCGCCTGATGGAGCTGTTCGAGGTTGGTGTTGACCAGCAAGCAGCCGTGAAGTAGTGCGGCGCGGCCGCTGAGGGCGAAAGCGGAACCGGCGACTTTGTGGCCGCCGACCCAGATGCTGAAGTGTTCGCAGAGGCGGGCGCCGTGAACACCTACGGCCTGCAGGGCGTCGCTGATGCACTGCAGGTAGCGCTGCTGATCGTAGTCGCCGCGGGCGACGATGAAGGCATAATTGAGATTGCCAAGGTCGTGAAAGACCGTACCGCCGCCGGAGAGACGCCGAAGAATGGCGACACCGTTGCTGCGGCACCATCGGATATTGCATTCCTGCCAGGGGTTCTGGTTACGCCCCAGCAGCACGGCGGGCGCATTGCGGTAGAATAGCAGGGTAGGTTTCAGCGGGGCGGCGCGAAAGAGCCGCTCTTCGATGGCGGCATTCAAGGTCGGGTCGGTTTCGCTGGAGAACAGTATTTGCATGAGAGGAAGGTAAGTGGTGAAGCGTTTTTTTGCCTAATATCTTTGCTGCGCAGCAGCATTGCAAGCACGATTGCGTTGTGCCGGGAAAATCACTCGTCTTGCTGCATGGTCGTTTTTTTCCCATATTCGGAAGAACCACCCGGATTGGTTGGTGCGCTTTGTGACAACGTGTGAATGGAGAAGGCCAAGGGGGTATAGCACTGGCAGGTACGGCGGTCGGCAATCGGTCAGTAAGCACCCCGGTGGGGAAAACACCGGGGACAATGTGCAGGAAACCCACGGCCAGTCGCTGCCCAACCATTGGACCATGATTTCCGCCCACCTTTGCGGCAGCGGGTTTCATAGGAGCCATTGATAATAGATGCTCTGGCCCGGTAGGACGAGCCAAGCCAATGTGGCGCCCTCCAGGCGCAAGCCTTTGTTGTTGTCCTACCCCGAGTTGCGTCGCCCTCCGGGCGCCTCACCCGGTTACGCATGGTCCGGCCCTCCGGGCCGAACTTGGCCGATCTGTCTGATCGACTGTCTTTTATCGCGGACGGATCGGACGGATCGGACAGATCGGACAGATCGGATGGATCTGTCGGATCGGTCGGATCGGTCGGATCCGGCTGCGAAAACCTGCCGAAAACGTTGTTACCAGAAGTCCCTAGAGTCGGTCAACCAGTCCCCTGAGTTCAAAGCGTCATTCCCCACGGTCCCGAAAGTCCCCACAGTCCCGGCCATGAGTCGTGAGACGTGAGACGTGAGTCCTCGCCCCAGCGTCCCGCCGTCAATCAGTCCCACTGGTCCCTGGCGTCCCCTGCGGCCGGCCAATATCAATGGGTGACCGCTTACGACTGTCTGCTGAATGCGGGGTGTGGCTGTTGGCGCTCTGGCTGGCAGGGGATACATTACGGAGCTTCGCGCCTAAGAAGAAACAATGGACGACTGTCTATTGTGAGCAGTGCTGAAGACAAAGAGCCACGGTGTAAAGATAATGAGTTTGCGGGACATCCTGGAACGGACTGAGCAGTACACGGTAGAGATCATCAATGGTCGCAATCGCAACCGTCTTGATCGCTGTTACCGTGTTTTTCTGTTTTTGCTGTCTCGGGCGTACCGCAATGTGGTTCAGTTGCGTCTCACCCTGTTTGACAATTTGTTGCTGCGGCAGCATGTCCTAGGCTGTTTTGTGGTTAGTGTCGGCAATCTGACGGTTGGCGGTACCGGTAAAACTCCGGTTGTCGAACTGTTATCGCGAACCTTGGCCGGTCGTGGGCGACGGGTGGCGATACTGAGTCGCGGCTATCGCAGCAAGCCCCGGCCTTTTTGGGAGCGCCTGCGGGCGCGTTTACTGAATGAACAGGATGGCGTGCCGCCGAAGGTCGTCTCTGATGGTCGGGGGGTGCTGCTTGACTCCAGCCAGGCGGGCGACGAGCCCTACATGCTGGCGAGGAACCTGGTGGCCAGGAATGGCAGCATGGGCGTTGCGGTGGTTGTAGACAAGGATCGCGTCAAGGGCGGCAAGTACGCCATCAACCATTTTCAAGCTGATACGTTGATCTTGGACGACGGCTTCCAGTACCTGCGTCTTCGCCCTTGGATCAACATTCTGCTGGTCGATTCGACCAATCCCTTTCATAACCACGAGGCGCTGCCCTGCGGCTTGTTGCGCGAGCCCATCAAGAATCTGCGGCGGGCGGACTACATATTTCTGACGAAATCCAACGGCGGGACGCATTTGCGGCATTTGCGGCGTTTTTTTCGGCGCTGCAATCCCAGAGCCGAGATCATTGAATGCAATCATGAACCTTGTTATCTCCAACATGTGTTGACAGATGAGCGGCAGGAATTGGCGGTTCTGTCAGGTCGGCGGGTGGCGGCGATCAGCGCGATAGCGGTGCCCGAGAGTTTTGAGAATTATTTAACGGCGCTGGGTGGTGAGATTGTGTATCGCAAGCGTTTTGTTGACCATCACCGCTACCATGAGCGCGAGTTGCTGGATTTTTGCGCCGAGGCGGTACGTCAGGGAGCGGAATACCTAGTAACGACGGAGAAGGACGCGGTTCGGCTGCCGCCGTTGCCGGTGGACATTCCGCCATTTTATTTTTTGCGGGTCGAGATCAAGATCCTCAGTGGCTTGGATGCGTTTCACAAGTGTATCACCCGCATTTGTCTGAGCTGAGGTGAGCTGGTCGTTGATCTGTGTGAAAAAGGACTGGTTGTGGCGAGAAAAAATACTCGTCAGGGCGTACACTATAAGTAATATCGAAAAGCCTGTCGATATGGGTAAGCCACGACGATGTGAACGAAAGAGATAGGGTAGCTATGTCCGTTTGTGCAAAAAAGACTTGGCTTTGGTTGTCCTGTAGTGTCCTGCTGGTGGTGGCGTTGCCGGTGTGGGCGGCATTCTGGGAGGCTGGTGAGATATCTCAGCAGCGGGTGCGGATTGCCCAGACTCTGCTTGGCGACTATTTCCAGCACATGGGCCTGAAGCAGAGCAGCGAGCAGGCAGCGGCGGCGGTGTTCAAGGATTTTTCCAGCCAGTGTGGGCGTCTGGCGGCGCGGGCGACCGGGGAGCTCTTGACCGAACAGGATGTGCTGGTGGCCAGCGAAAAGATTCTCCTGGAGATGAGCCAGAAAGCGATTCCGTTTCCTTCTGACAAGGACTTGGAAAAGGCAGCAGAGAAGGCATATCCGCTGTACCGGCCGGGTGACAAAGTGGTTGTTGTCTACATGCCCAATCCTCAGTATCCGGCGGCTGTTGAGGGTATTTACCAAGGTAAAATTGGCGCGTTTATCCGTGTTGGCAATGCCCGGATACGCATTCATGACATGATGCGGATTGAGAATAATGAAGCGGAGGTGCTCAAGTTCGATCCCGAAGCGACTGGACGTCTGCGCAAGGAGTGGATACTGCGGCGCCGGAACGAGCTGTACGACAGCCGCCAGCGCTATGAGGAAGAAAATGGCTCGGTGGTGAAAATGCAGCAGCGCAATCTCTTTATATCTCGTAACGAGCGCGCTGGGTACACGTTCTACCAAGACGAATGGCTTGAGCCCATGGCGTTGTTGCAACGCGTAGCGACTCAGATGCGCAGTGAGAAGCAGCGTGTTCTGGCGCTGGCGACGCAGCGTGCGCGGCAGCAGGCGATAAAGACGATGGAGGACCAGGCGGTCTCGGAGTTTTTGAAGGGGCTTTTCTCGCCTAGCCACGAACGCCCCAATCCGGAGGAGACCCTGCTGGCTCTTGAGCAGTCCAACAAAGAGCGGCTGGAGAGGGAACAGCGAGCGAAAGCAGAAGAGGATGCTCGCAAGCAGGCGGCTATGGATGAAGCACGGCAAAAGGCTGCCGATGAAGCCCGTCTGGCAGCGGAAGCCGAAGCCGAAGCCCGGCGGCAGGCGGCGACCCAAGCGGCGGCAGCCCCGAACCAAGGGGCGGAGGTGGCGGAAAAGGAGATCACGCTGATGTCGCCCCAGGTCGTTTTGGGAGTCTTTCTGGTCGTTGTGCTGCTGGCCTTGGGCGGCTGGTTTTTCTACAACCGCAAACAGCGGCAGGAGAAAAATGACACCTTCAAGAAATTTTTTGAAGGCAAGGGCAAGTTACAGAAGGACTTTTGGGAGCAGGCCGATGCCGATCCAGATCATTTCAAGTATGTCGCCTACATGTTTCCGAGCATAGCAGATGCGAATCATGCGTTGCAGAAGTTGTCTTACATCCAGATATCGGGCAGTGGCGATTTGAAATGCGCGCGGGACATTCTTTTTGGTGTTTATCCTCACTTGGAGGGTGCGGTTGCTTTTGTTGGCGGGACGAAATTCAGCTATGCGTTGTGGCGGGAGGCGTCAGCGGTGATGCCCGAGGAGCCAGGGGCGGTTTACTTCAAGGTGAGTACGGAGCCGTTTGTGTCTCTTGACATACCTGACGTTGAGAAATTGGCTTCTGAATCCGACCTGCACATTGAGAATCTCGGTGTGGAAGAACTTGCCGGCGAGAATGGTTTCATCCGCTGTTACAAATACCGTGCTGAGACCAAGGATGCTGCCATGTCCTTCCTGACGGGCATTGACGTCAACGAAGAGGGTATTAGCATCCAGGTCGAGACGCCGGAAGGCATCTTCGGCAAGGATGAGAATGGCGTATACACGGCCTGAGCGGACAGACTATCGCGTCAGCTCAGCCTGTGGTTGTCTGGCGAGCGGTTGGGCTGTATTGTGTCCGGCACCGGTCTTGGGAGGCGGTTGCTGCCTGTGGTGATGCTTGGTTGAGCGTCTTCAGCCCTGGGTTGCCTGGGCACGCCGAGGCATGATGGAAGTGTGATCGGCTGGTGCAATGCTCTTCACTTAACGATTTCTTTGCCTTTTTTGCCCCTACAAAACAGCGGGGCTTTTCATTGCCGCGAAGCGGCAGAAGCGCTGAAAGCGCGAAACATACCAGCCCAGGGCAAGCAGCGCCGAAGGCGCGCGCCGCCCTGGGTACAACGCCAACTCTGGCCGTGTTCCTCGGCCTCTTTGGTCCCAGTCGGCGCAGCTGACTGGGGCCAAAGAGGCAATGGAACTTAATGATGCGCCCTGCCAAAGGTCTTTTAGGCCGCCCTTACAGGGCTCATAGCGTGTGGGGGCCTTACCCAGGGCGACGCGCCCTGCGGGCGCTTGCCCTGGGCTATCTTAGGGCGCGCCTTCGGCGCTCAAAACCTCGGCGAATGGTCACGCGAATGGTCACAAATCAACTCATCGCCAACCATTGCCGGTACACTAAGTAAAGAGTATTGGATCGGCTGGTGAGTTGGGATCGCTGCTGACGGGTTTTCTGTGTGGTGGTTTTACGCGGTGGCGGCGCAAGCCCGTGCCCGTTGATCAGCCGCAAGGATTTCCGCGAGATTTTTGCCTTGGGCATTGGCGCAGGCGTCCATGGTTTTGGCAACGATGTCAGCGATGCGGCTGAAGGGAATTTCGCGTTGGCAGAAACGTTCGACGGCGACTTCATTGGCGGCGTTGAAGACGGCGCCCATGGCGCCGCCCGCGCGCATGGCGCACCGGGCGAGGGTGAGAGCCGGGAAGCGTTCGTTGTCCGGCGGAGCAAAGGACAGTTGCAGGGACTTGCTGAAATCCATTGCGACGGTAGGGCTGGGCAGGCGTTCCGGATAGGTCAAGCAGTACTGGATGGGCAGGGCCATATCTGGATAGCCCATTTGGGCAATGACGCTGTTATCCCGAAATTCCACCATGGAGTGGATGATGGACTGTGGGTGAATGACTACGTCAATGCGGTCTTCCGGGATGTTGAAGAGCCATCCAGCCTCAATGAGCTCCAGGCCCTTGTTCATGAGCGTCGCCGAGTCGATGGTAATTTTTCGTCCCATGGACCAAGTTGGGTGAGCCAGCGCTTGATCAACGCTGACGCGGCTGAGATCGACCTCGGGGCGATTGTGAAATGGCCCGCCGCTGGCCGTGAGGATGACGCGTGTGAGTTCGTGTCGCGGGTGCTGATCCAGGCATTGGAAGACGGCGCAGTGTTCGCTGTCCACCGGCAGGATGCGGCTGCCGGATTTGGCGGCCGCGGCGCTGACCAAGGCGCCGGCCATGACGAGGATTTCCTTACTGGCCAGGGCGATGTCTTTGCCGGCCTTGATGGCTGCCAAGACGGGGCGTAGGCCGGCAGTGCCGACGATGGCGCAGAGCACGGTGTCCACATCGTCGGCGCAGACGGCTGCGACCAGCTCGTCCGGCGACGTGAGAACGCGGCAGTGTGGTGGGAGATCCCTGCCCGCAAGGGCGTCAGGCGACGCGGCATAAACCCAGCTTGGCGCGCAGGAGCGGGCCTGAGCCGCCAGCATGTCGCCCTGGCGGCCGGCGGCCAGGCCGGTGACTTGTAGGCGGTCGGCATGGGCAGCGACGACTTTTAGGGTATTGGTGCCGATGGAGCCGGTGGATCCGAGGATGGCTAATCGTTTTGACATGGATGAGGATATCATGGCGTGGTGGATTTAGGCACTTGGGGGCAGGCGTGTTTTTTTTTCGGGGCAAAATGTCTGAATACCTCACCGAAGTTCATAGTGCCGACCTGGCGTTGTTCGTACATGGTGTAGAGGCGCTCAGAGCCTTCGATGAGGTGCTTTGAGCTGACCCCGTGGCGGATGGACAAGGATGCTTCGATAAAGGCCGCTAGGTGGTCGCAGCAGCGGATGATCTCGCCGTCGATAGGCATACCGTGGCCGTCATTGTATTCGCGGGCGAGTTCGGCGAAACTCAGGTTATTGCGCACTCCATGGTCATTTTTGACGCGGTTGCTGAATTCATCCAGAGTGTAATAGCGGATTTCGGCATGCCAGGCGTTGGGCAGCAGGGGCAGGAGCCGGTCTTCCATCTGCCGCCGTTCGTATTCCTTGATGATGTCGTCAAGGCCTTCGACGGCTTCCTTGATAGGTGAAGTGATGTCGCGGGTGAGGACTTCGGGCAGGTCGTGGAACAGTGCGGCCAGGAAGCCGTTGATCTGGCGTTGTTCGCAGGCGGCGACCTCGTTGAGGGCCAGGTAGGTAAGCAAGGCGACGACGAGCATGTGGCCTAGTACGGACGTGGCGGGGATGCGCGGTGATTGCGACCAGCGTTTCTGAAAACGCAGTTGACCACAGAGATCGACAAAGCCGGCGGTCTTGCGCCCCAGGGAAATTTTCTGCACGCCGAGGAGGTCATAGTGGTCTTCAATTTGGTCCTCGATTTCCTGGCGGATTTGATCGATGCCTTTGATAAACGGGCACATTTTGTAGAGGATGTTGAATTCCCACTGGGTGGCGAGGAAGTGGGCGGCCTTGAGGACGCGTTTTTCCCGTGAAGCGTAGGTTGGAGCGAAGAAGTGTTTTTCCATGCGGTCGCGGAAGCCGCCGGGGATGGGGGCGGTTTGTTGTTCAAGGTGCTGCAGCACCCAGCAGTTGAGTTCGTGGCCCTTCTCGGCCATCATTTTGTGGAATACCGGTGGTTTGATGTCAGTGAGCACGATGCGATGAAACATTTCGAAGATGCCGCCTTCGATCAGTCTCAGCCAGGAAATGGAGCCGGGGGCCTGTTCTTCTTCGAATTTAGCCAGGACGTAGGCGATGATCATCTTATGGGCCTGCTTGTCCAGTTCAGTGAAGTCCATGGGGTTGATCTGGTCATTCCAGCGGCGGATGCTGGCGGCGTCGTAGATCAATTCCAGCAGTGATGGCGAGAGAGAATTCGGCATGATAACGGCCTTGTTTGCGTGCTAGTGATGGTCGGACGTTGCGACGGCGGGGCGGGCGGGCGCTGATCGAAGGCGTTCCGAACAATGTAATCCGGAAAGCCCGTCACGGCGGTCGTTTTGAGGAAAAAAGCGGGGGTGGCGAAAACAGTGTGGAAACGCGTTGCTGCTGCTTGGACTGAGGCAGGAATTATTGTATACTGATGCGTGAACGGATACATTAGGCGGGTAAACTTCTTGGCGGTGAGCAGGCAGTGAGACGAGGGGGGACGCGTCGGCCACTGGGGCAGTAATGGCGGCATCGGCAAACAGCAGCAAAGGCATAGCAGCGACACATGACAAATCAGACCTACAACGTTTTGGCGGTCGATGACGAAAAGTTTTCCCTGGTGTTGCTGCAATCCTGTCTACGCAATGAGAATTACAATCTGACGACCTGCGACAACGCGCTGCAGGCGGTGAAGGAGTTCAAGACGCATGACTTTGACGTGATTTTGCTGGACGTCATGCTTGGCTCCATCGATGGCTTTGAAGTGCGCAAGTTGATTCGGGAATACAATCAGAAGATACCGATCATCTTTTTGACGTCTTTGCTTGACGATATCAACAGCTCTTTGATCAATCGCATTTCTGACGACCAGTATTCGTACTATCTGAACAAGTCGTTTCAGAAGAAACAGCTGATGGAGAAGATAGAGCACGCGGTGCGGGTGTATCGCGAGGAGAGCGACGCGGCGCGTTTTTACAAGCAGCTCAATGTGGACCTGCTGTTGGCGCGTGAAGTACAGCGAGTGTTGTTGCCGCCCTGGTGTTCACTGAATAAACACATGCTGACGACCTATTTGTACGAGCCCTGTTTTCGGATCTCGGGTGACAGCTTGGATCTGGTCGAGCTGGGCTCTGGCAAGTACCTGCTGTTTCTGGCTGACATTGCCGGCCATGGCATCCAGTCGGCTTTGTATATGAGTGCGATCCAGTCGTTTCTGAAGGCCTTGCGCCTGGAGATGGTCGAGCAGGCGTGGCTGCCCAATGTGATTCTCAATCGCATCAACCAGTTTTTCTGTAACGACCTCAGTGGTGGCAGCTACATGACCTGTCTGGTGGCGATTTTCGATTATCCCAACCAGCGTTTGGTGTTTCAGAGCGCCGGCCATCCAGGGCTGATCTGCTGTTCTCGGCGTGAGCAGCGAGCCTATGAGATTGACATGGGCGACAAGGGCGGCGTCCCCGTTGGCTGGTTTGCTCGTACAGTTTATCAAGAAGAGGACAACGTCTATTACGATTTGGATGCGAGCGATATCATTCTCGGCTATACGGACGGCTTGATTGACTTGAAGAACGATCGGGAAGAGACGGTGGCGACGCCGTTGCTGCTTAGTTTATTGACCTCACTCATGGAAAAATCGACTTTTTTGCCGCTGCCGTATCTGCTCCGCAGCGCGCTTGACCAGATCGGCTACAACATCGTTCCTGACGATGTCTGTATCGTGGAGGTTCGTGGCGTGCCGAAGGGGGACGACAACATTTTGCAACTGATCAACCTGAGCAAGGGCGATGTCAGTCGCGGCGTGGAGCATTTTTGGCGTTTTGTGGAAGAACGGACGCATGACAACGAGCTGGCGACCAGGGTTGAGTTGCTGTTGAGCGAGTATCTCAACAACGTCATTGAGTATGAATGCGCGAACAGGCCCGGTTTGCGCTCGGGCATCTTGGTTCAGATCTGCTTACGGGAGCCCGACACGGTGTTTGTCACAGTGCTGGACCGGGAGCCGAAAAGCGACCAGGACAAGTTACAGCTCGCAAGGGACGCTGCCGATGTTTTTGAGCAGCAGAACCAGGCCATGGCCAGCTCGGGCCGCGGTCTGGCCATCATTCGTACGATCAGCAGCAATATCATGCGCAAGCATTATAATGGCTTGAATCAGACCGAGTTTTTGATACGGAGCGCCCAGCCATGGTCGGTCCAAAGCTGAAGACGACCCAGTAGGCCAGCTTCCTGGGTGGAAGGCAAAGGAGTTGTGATGAAGGCTGAGATTCGTCAGTATATC